>CAZEET010000046.1:0-7268 GCA_964511325.1 uncultured Candidatus Bathyarchaeia archaeon
GACTGAGCGTCTCTTTAGGGAGCGGATACTACCCTACTTCGCCGAGGAAAGCTAAACCCGATTTAGTGATCGGATGACAGTGCCTCCTCCAGCTCCTCGATCCCCTGCTCTATCCGTATGATCCTATTAGCTAGGTGTGGCTTGATTCCCTCTATCTCCCCCCTATGATATCTGATCGTCAGGTCGGGGTCTTTGAGGAGGTTCCCGGTTAGTATGCAGACCACCTTCTCCCCAGGGTCTATGATGCTCATCTCCACCAGTTTCTTGGCTCCGGCGACGCTGGCCGCTGAGGCGGGCTCGCATCCTATTCCACATCGATCCACCAGGGCCTTGGCATCCATGATCTCCTGATCTGACACCTGTTCCACTACGCCATCTGTCCATTCGATCGCCTTAAGGGCCCTACTCCAGTTCACAGGCCTTCCGATTCTAATGGCGGAGGCTATAGTTCTCGGCCTCTCCACCGGCTTCAACTCGCCACCCTCCCGCCAAAGCCTGTAGAAGGGGTTGGCGCCCTCCGCCTGTATCGCCGCGAGGCGCGGTATCTCATCGATGAGATCCAGCTCCCGCAGCTCTCGGAGGGCCTTGCCGAAGGCGGAGGTGTTACCTAGATTACCTGCGGGTAGGATTATCCAGTCTGGAGGCCTCCAATCTCTCTGCTGTAGGAGCTCCAAGACGATGGCCTTCTGCCCCTCGAGCCTCCAGGGATTGATGGAGTTTAGGGGATAGATGCCGAGGATCTCGACGGCCTCCTCCAGTAGATGCATGGCCTCGTCGAAGCCTCCCTCCACCTCCACGACTTTAGCTCCATAGGCGATGGCCTGAGCCAGCTTCCCATAGGCTACTCCCCCCTCCGGTAAGAGGACTATGCATCGCAGCTCGGCCTGAGCTGCATAGGCTGCGAGGGAGGCGGAGGTATTCCCCGTGGAGGCGCATATGACTGCTTTCACTCCTAGACGTCTAGCCTCGGAGATGCCGACGGTCATGCCTCGATCCTTGAAGCTTCCCGTTGGGTTCTCCCCCTCATGCTTCACCCATATCTCCCTCAGGCCCACGTAGGCCGAGAGCCTCCTATGCCGATAGAGACCTGTGTTTCCCTCACCCCTCGATACGATATATCGCTCATCGATGATGGGGTGGATCAACTCCTTGAATCTCCAGACGCCGCTATTGTAGGGTGGATGTCTAGAGCTCAGTCTCCCATCGAAGAGTGAGGTATCCAGGCCCTCGGGGAAGTCATGCTCCACCTCCAATAGGCCTCCACAGCTGCATCTAATCCTCCTGCCTAGGGGGTATTCCCTGCCGCAGAGGCCGCATCTAAATCTAGAGCTCATCTAGGATCCTCACCCCAAAATAGCTAGGCTTAGTGTAATATAGGATGCATCTAACCCCCGCCTCCCTGAAGGCCTCAGCCATCGCCCTACCCACCTCTCTGGAGTCACCGCCGATGGCGAAGACCGATGGCCCTCCCCCCGCTATGGAGCATCCCAGGGCGCCGGCTTCGAGGGCCGCCTCCTTGACGGCGTAGAAGTTCGGGATCATCCTTGCCCTATAGGGCTCGATGAGTCTATCGCAGATGCTCTCGGCGAAGAGACTTGTATCCCCAAGGGCTGCGGCCGCAGACATCCTAGAGGCGTAGGCCAGATTCGCGACGGCCCTCTCCAGCTCCACCTCCCGGGGGAGGAGCTCCCGGGCCAACTTCGTCTTGTTTTCGTAATATACCTCCGGAACGGCGATGGCGATCTCCATCTCAGGGGGATCAAGCCTCAGAACCTCATAGTCTCCCGAGACGATGGTGAAGCCGCCGAGGAGGGATGCGGATACGTTGTCGGCATGTGGGCTTCCAGAGACCGCCTTCTCCCCGAGGGCTGCAAGCCTCACCAATTTCCTGGCTGGAAGCCTTAGACCTAGAAGTCTAAGCGCCGCATAGGCGGCCGCTGCGGCCGATGCCCCCGAGGAGCCCAGCCCCTTCCCCGGGGGAATCCCCTTCTCTATCTCCACGTTGAAGCCATAGGTTAATCGAAGCTGATTCACTAGATGTCTCAGCACGGCCCCCGCGCTGTTGGCCCTGGGATCTCTGGGGATGGACTCCGCGTCCATCCCTCTCACAGATATCGATATCCCCGGCTTCTCCCTCAGCTCGATCCTCAGAACGTCACCGAGACCCTCCAGGGCGAGGGCAAAGGTGTCGAAACCGGGGCCTAGATTGGCTATGGAGGCTGGGGCATAGACCTCAACCTGTTTCTAGACCACCTCTCACCCCTGACACCCGGCAGCCCCCTCAACGGCTTTAAATCCATATAAATTTTCTGGTTTATCGAAAGAGGTATAGGATCGACGGCCTATCCCATCATGATGGTTAAGGCGGCGGTTCTCAAGGATGTTGGGAGACTTGAGGTGGAGAATTTCCCCAGGCCTGAGATAGGCTCAAGGGCGCTATTGATGAGGGTGGAGCTCTGCGGGATCTGCGGCACCGACATCCACCTATACCACGGCCGACTACGGGTTCCACTGCCGATAATACCCGGTCACGAGTTCGTCGGCAGAATTGAGGAGATCGACGAAGAGGCTAGGGGGCTAGAGGTTTTAGGCCATGAACTCTCCGAGGGAGACTTGATCACCGTCGTCCCCGGAACTAACGCCTTCTGTGGCACCTGTTACCACTGCCGCTTCACGCCTCAGAGGCCGACGCTCTGCCAGAACCGGAGGGTTCTGGGGGTCAATATGAGCTGCCGTGAGCCGCCACACCTCTATGGAGGCTGGTCTGAATACGTCTACGTGGATGCGGGGCATTGGTGGGTCTATAGGGTGCCGGAGGGGATGCCTCCAGAGGTGGCGGTGCTGACTGAGCCTATGGCCGTCTCAACGAGGGCGTTGGAGAGGGCCTTCGAGCCGGGTTTCCCAACCTCCGATGAGGGCTTCAGCTTAGGCTCAACGGTCGTAGTTCAGGGCGTCGGCCCTATCGGGCTGCTCTGCGTCGCGGCGGCGAGGTTGATGGGGGCTGGAAAGATCATAGCCATCGACGCCCTCGACCATAGGCTTAGGATGGCTGAGCGGATGGGTGCTGATCACACTATAGACCTAAAGGCCTACAGGACTTTGGAGGAGCGGGTGGCCGAGGTTGAGAGGCTGACCGGCGGTGTGGGAGCCGACGTGGTCATCGAATGCGCCGGCGTCCCCGCGGCCTTCCCTGAGGGTATAGCCATGACGAGGCGTGGAGGCCGCTTCATAGAGGTGGGACACTTCACAGACCCCGGCGGCGTAGAGATAAGGCCTCACATCATCTGCTGGAAGGATATTGACATCCTGGGCTGCTGGGCCTACCCCCCAGCGCAGTTCCGGAAGGCTCTCAAGGCCCTGGAGATGGGGATGAGGGAGCTCCCACTTAAGGAGCTTATCACGGATCGATTCAAGGTGGAGGAGGCTTCGGAGGCCCTGAGATATGCAGAGCAGCGGAGAGGGCTGAAGGTTGCGATAACCCCCTAGCTGCGAAAGCTTAATACGGCTTACACCCCTTAGATTCACGGCCCATAGGCCCAGGGGGAGGCACATCCACATAGTCCTCCGCCGGGGTCTCCTAGTCTGGTAGGGAGCAGGCCTGCTAAGCCTGTGGCCCAACGGGCCGCGTGGGTTCAAATCCCACCCCCGGCGCCACCCTCCTTATGATGCCTCCACCAGGGGGAGTCGACATGGATGTTAGGGGTATTGGAGTCTCGGCGGCGGTGGCGGCGCTCTACGCCGTCCTAGTCATCGTTTTAGCTCCCATCTCCTTCGGCCCCGTTCAGCTCCGGGTGGCCGACTGTCTCATACCCCTCTCAGCCCTCCTAGGCTGGCCTGGCATAGTCGGCGTCGCCCTAGGCTGCCTGGTGGGTAATGCCTACTATATGTTGGGCGTCCTCGACGTCTTCCTCGGCCCCCTCGCCAATCTCCTAGCCGCCTTCGTCATCTACCATTTTAGGCGTAGGCTCCTATTGGGTTGTGTTTTAGGCTCCCTCATCATCGGCCTTATAGTCGGCGGCTACCTCTGGCTCTACTTCCCCCCTCCGGGGCTGTTGGCCGTCGTCCTACCCCTCTGGGCTGGCATGGTTTTGAGCATCGCCCTCAGCAGTCTCGTCGCCGTTGCAGTTCTAGGCTATCTCCTCGTAAAGCTGCTAATAAAGTCTGGAGCCTTAAGGGCCTTGAGATCCATGGGGTTGAGGATCCACGGGGAGGGGTAGGCTTGACTCAAGGGTGGATTAGAGCCGCGGCGCTGCTAGGAGTCCTAGCCCCCATAGTTGCCTTCGTCGCCATCTTCACAGCCATAATGTTCTCACCCTGGTTCAGCTGGACGGGGAACGCCCTCAGCGATCTCGGCGTCGGAGAGGCTGCGGCCATCTTCAACCTGGGCCTTATAGCCTCAGGGTTGATGTTTCTCCCCCTCTCCATCGCCCTCTACGCCGTCTCTAGAGGTGGATTGGAGAAGGTGTCAGCCCTTTTCCTGCTTCTCTCCGCGGTATTCCTCTCATCGATAGGCTTCTTCCCAGAGTCTTATGGTCGTCTACACTACTATGTCTCCGTCGCCTTCTTCCTCACCCTACCCTTCACCATCTATCTATACGCCGCCGCAGCCTTCAAGAACTCCAGGGCGAGGGCGCTATTCTCAGCCCTAGCTGCCACCTTAGCCCTAGGCGTATGGCTGCTCCCCTGGAGTAGTCCAGCGATACCAGAAGCCCTATCGGCTCTATCGGCAACCCTATGGGTGGAGGGAGTTGCCCTAGATCTTTTGAGGGGTTAGGGGAAGACTCTTCTCACATCCCTTGGGAAGGGTATCGCATCCCGGATGTGGTCTAGGCGGCAGATCCACATGATGAGCCGCTCAATCCCCAGGCCGAAGCCACTGTGGGGAACCGATCCCCACTTCCTCAGGTCAAGATACCAGCTGTAATCCTCGGGGTTTAGGCCCTCCTCCAAGATGCGGGTGAGCAGCTCCTCGTAGTCGTCGATACGCTGGCCTCCGCCTATGATCTCGCCATATCCCTCTGGGGCCAGCATGTCGGCTGAGAGAGTTACCTCCGGCCTCTTAGGGTCCGGCTTGTGATAGAACGCCTTGACGCCGATGGGGAAATGGGTCACCCAGAAGGGGGTGTCAAAGTGCCTCGTAAGCGGTTCCTCCTCCCTCCAGCCGAAGTCATCTCCCCACTCCAGCTCTATGCCGTCTTTACGTAACAGTTCTAAGGCCTCGTCGTAGGTGATTCTGGGGTAGGGAGGCTCAAGTCTTAGGAGCTCCTCCGGGTCTCGGCCTAGAGTCTTAAGCTCCCGGGGCATCTCCTCCGCCACCCTATGGCAGATGTGGGTGACGAGTTCATCGCCGACCTTCATTATGCCCCAGAGGTCTGTCCAGGGCTCCTCAACTTCGAGGTGCCAGTACTCGGCGAGATGCCTCCTGGTTCTGCTCTTCTCAGCTCTGAAGCTGGGGGCGATGGTGTAGATTTTGCCTAGGGTGTAGATGAGCGCCTCGGCATAGAGCTGCCAGCTTTGGGTTAGGTAGACATCCTTCCTGCCGAAGTAGTCGACGCTGAAGAGGGTGGCTCCCCCTTCACAGGCTGCGGTTATGAAGCTCGGTGAATGGGTCTCCGTATAGCCATGCTCCCTCATCCAATCCCTAGCGGCCTCCAAAACCTTAGACCTGATCCTCAGAATGGCCTGCATCCTCGGATCCCTGACGTAGAGATGTCTATGATCGAGGAGGAAGTCGACGCCATGCCTCTTCCTCGTGATCGGATATCCAGGTTGAGCCTCCCAGAGATTGACAACCTCCGCTATGGAGAGCTCCCGGCCATTAGGCGCCCTCTCATCGACCCTCACAACGCCCTTAAGCTCCACGACGGATTCGAGAGGGAGCTTCTCCACCCGTTTATAGGTCTCCTCAGGCACCCTATCCCTCGGGAGGGTGCACTGGATGACTCCGCTTCCATCCCTGACCATCAGGAACTGGATCCCACCGCTGCTTCGATGGTTATACATCCAGCCCCTGATAGAGACCTCCTCCCCATCGTGTTTCCCATCAAGTATCGACGCTATATCGACGAGATCCATCTCCAACCACTAGACCTAAGGAGACGGCTTATAAAGGCTTCACCCACCTCTGAGGAAGCTGTCGAGAGTCGTCACCCTCGGTCGGCCTACAAGCTCGTCGAAGTCTATGTCAAGCGCGTCTAAGAGCTGCTCGAACATCGACTCGAGATACTCGATGTATTTGTCGACATCGACGTCGCGCTTAGAGGCGAGCTGAACCGGCTTGACGCCGCCCTTAGTGACGACGTAGCTTATGATGTCGCCGGCTCCCAGCTCTATGCCCTTCTCCTGTAGCATCCTGGCTGCCTTAACATGCTGTGGGCTTGTCTCATAGCTCTTAAGCCTCCGACCTAGCATCACCCTGAAGGCGACCTCGTCGAGCTCGAACTCCCTCTCCTTCAGTCTTCTATACACCGATTGAACCAGCTTCTTGATCTCCTCCTTCGCCTTCTCCATATCCTCCGGTCTCTCAACCTGCCCCAGGATTCGGGTGAGCTCCTGGAAGGCCTTCTTCAAAAGCGGCGGAATATGCCTCTTTTTACCGGTCAACCCCTTGATATCGACGCTTCCATCGGGGTATACGCCTAGGTAATTCTTCTTCCTCCTGGAGAAGATGACGTATCGATAGACTTTATCGACGTCCAGCTCTATGCCCAGCTCCTCGTCAGCCCACTTTATCAGACTCTCGATCTGATGTTTAGAGGGGTGCTCGAGGAAGACGCTGTCCGTGTCGCCGTAGACGACCTCTATCCCCAGCTTCCTGGCCGCCTCGACGGCGCTCACCATCGCATATCGCCCTATGGCGGCAGTGCTCTCAGCCAGCGGTGGACAGTATAGCGGGAAGGCCTCTGAGCCGAAGACCCCGTAGGCGGCGTTGAGGAAGACCTTCAAGGCGCTCTGGACGACGTTGTAGTAGGCCCTCTCCTCAGCCGGTATCTCGGGATTCTTGGACATCGGCTTATACCATCGCACCCTCAGGTCTCTTAGGCTTCCGATGATGAGGCTCATCATCCCACGGCGCTTTGTGCAGACCCAGTGCGGAGTCCCTGGTATGAGGTTGCCCTGACACTCCTTGTGGGGGCAGAGGATGGTCTCGTAGCTGAGGTTCCAATTCCTTATGGCTGAGGGATAGAGCGAGGCGAAGTCGAGGACGGTCACATCGAAGTGGACTCCAGGCTTAGGCGCCGTGACTATGGCGCCTAGATACTTCTTCC
>CAZEET010000047.1:0-7188 GCA_964511325.1 uncultured Candidatus Bathyarchaeia archaeon
CGGCGACGAGAAAGCTACAAGGCCAAATGGCTGCTTTTCAAGAGCAGGTGGCTGAGAATACCAAGGCTATCAGGGCTTTGCAGGAGCAGGTGGTTGGTCTTCAGAAGCAGGTGGCTGATCTCCAAGAGCAGATGGCGGTCTTCCAAAAACAGATGACAAATCTTCAGGAGCAGGTGGCAGAGAACACTAAAGCGATCAGGTCTCTTCAGGAGCAGGTGGCTGAGCATAGTAAAGCTATTAGGGCTTTACAGGAGCAGATGCTTGAGCATTCAAAGCAGATTGAGGGGCTTACGAGGACTGTTCAGGCCCTTGGGGCGTGGTGGGGTTTCATCGCTGAGGATGCCCTTAGGGAGGGTATGAGGGGGATCATAGAGGAGTTCTTCGGTGGTAGGGTGGAGCGGTGGATATATGAGGATGATGAGGGCTTCGTCTTCGGGCATCCCAGCGTCGTTGAGGTTGATGTCGTTGTTAGGGATAGGGAGCATGTATTGGTGGAGGTGAAGTCTAGCCTCTCTAGGGCTGACATCTATGAGTTGTGGAGGAAGGGTCAGCTCTATGAGAGGGTGAAGGGTGTTAAACCTAGATTGGTGGCCGTCTCCCCCTACGTCGATGAGAGGGGGAGGAGGGAGGCTGAGAGGTTAGGTATAGAGGTTTACACCTCCACCATGGAGCCATATCCATCCGGCGTCCTCTAGGAGAGGGGCGTCTCCGTGGCTCTGGATAAGGAGACCATCAGGAGGCATATATGGCGCCTATTAGAGGATAGGGGCGTAGCGAGGTTTCCGAAGCCCATCCTAGGTAGGATCCCGAATTTTCAGGGGGCTGAGAGGGCGGCCCTGAGGTTGATGGAGCTTCGAGAGGTGAGGGCTGCGAGTTTTGTCAAGGTGAATCCTGATTCACCTCAGAGGCCTGTTAGGAGGCTTCTATTGGAGGGGGGTAAGCATGTTTTGATGCCTACCCCAAGGCTGAGAGGTGGCTTCCTGCTTCTCGATCCGAGGCGTATTCCGCGCCACCTATATGATAAGGCCTCCACCATTAGGGGCGCCTTCAAGCTGGGCAGAACCCTAAGCCTCGATGAGCTTCCGGAGATAGATCTCATCGTCTGCGGCTCCGTCGCCGTAACGAGGGAGGGGCATCGAGTGGGGAAGGGTGGCGGCTACAGCGAATTGGAGTATGGAATCCTCAGGGAGGTTGATGCCGTAGATGAGGTGACGCCCATCGCCACGACGGTTCATGACCTCCAGATCGTTGATGAGATACCTCTGGATCCTTGGGACTTCACGGTTGATGTTATTGTGACGCCTAGGAGGCTGCTGAGGGTGGCCGGTGAGAGGCGTAGGCCTAGGGGGATTCTCTGGGAGTTTGTGTCGGAGGAGATGATGGGGAAGATGCCGATATTGAAGGAGCTGAAGGAGAGAAGATTCAATCTTTCATCCACCAAATCCGCTTGAGCTTCTCAGGCTCAATCTTTGATCCTTTGATGCAGCCTCTAAGGCCCTTAATGAATTCGTCAGCGAGTCTAAGCCTAGATTTATCTTCCTTCATCCTCTTTCTTCAAGCCCCAAACTTTATCTTATGGATTTTGGTAGGGTGTTATCCCTTGCTTCGGGAATTCGATAGGGGTTTGGCATGTCTCTTCGCCTTGAATCTCCTCATGGCCTTCTCAGTCCAGCTCATCAATCCCCTCTTCCCCCTCTATCTCAAGGGTTTGGGTGCATCCGATGTTGAGGTCGGCTTCGCGGTTTCGCTGTCGAGTGTCGTCGCCATGGCCTTGATGCTGCCGAGCGGCATCTTCATGGATTGGGTGGGCCGTAGGCGTATGCTCCTCCTCAGCGTCCTCCTGGGCGCGGCTCCGCCGTTTCTATTGGCCTTCGTCAGGAGTTGGTGGATGGCGTTGCCGCTTTCGATGGTCTTCTCAGCCTCTTTCTCCCTCTTCGTCCCCACGAGGATGGTCTTGATCGCTGATAGCGCCAGGCCTGGGAGCACTGCCACCCTCTTTGGGTTGATGAATATCGCCTGGCCCATCGGGGGCATAGTGGCTCCTATACTCAGCGGCTTCATCGTTGAGCGATTCGGCTGGAGTTTCTGTTTCCTCTTAGCCGGTGGAATCCTCGCCGTCAGCTTCATCCCAGCCCTACTGATAAAGGCTCCAAAGCCGAGGGCTAGTGGCGCCGTTAGGAGGGATTCTCCCCTGGATCGGCGTTATCTACCTCCGCTTCTCCTCTTCCTCGTCTTCCACCTCGTCATGACTACGGCGATTGGATGTCTGAACGTCATACTCCCCATATACCTCAAGGATCGATTCGGCCTGCCCTACCATCTTATAGGGTTGTTCTTCACGGCCTCGGGGGCTATGACGCTGATCACTCAGATACCCAGCGGCTACCTGGCTGATCGATATGGGGAGCGCCGCTTCATCTCCATGGTCATCGCCTCCATTCCCCTCCTCTTCGCCCTCTGGCCCCTCCTGAGGCAGTGGTGGATGCTGCTACTCTTCTACACCTTCATATCGGGGCTCTGGAGCATGACTTGGCCTGCGACGCTGTCGCTGCTATCCGAAACCTTCCCAGAGGAGATGAGGGGGACGGCCTTCGGCGTTAGGATGACGGGGGTTCGCCTGGGTTTCACCTTAGGCCCTGTGATCGCCGGTTATCTCTATGGGGGATGGAGCTCCTCAGCCCCCTTCCAAGCGGCCTCGCTGCTCACTCTATTGGGGATTCCCCTCTCCCTCCTGCTGCCGAGAGGTCGTAAAGCTATGGGCGGGAATGATGATCGCCGTTAATCCAAGGGAGCTGGGAAGGTTTATCCCCTTAGCCTGGATATATCGATGGGTGACATCATGGAGGCTCTTGAGAGGGTTTATAGGCATATAGATGAGCATCTCGACGAGCATATAGAACGGGTTAGGAGGCTTATCCAGCAGCCCAGCATCTCTCAGACGGGTGAGGGCGTCATCGAGTGCGCGGAGATGCTGAAGGATTGGCTCCTCGACCTCGGCTGTAGCCATGTGGAGCTGGCTGAGCCGGAGTATTTCTGGCCCATCATCTACGGGGAGTATAATGCTGGGGCTGAGAAGACGCTCATCATCTACGGCATGTACGACGTCCAGCCTGTGGAGCCGGAGCTCTGGGATTATCCACCCTTCGAGGCGAGGGTCGTGGAGAGGCCGCCCTTCAGGAGGGTTCTCATAGGGCGTGGAGCCATAAACACCAAGGGGCCTATGGCTGCTTTTCTCAACGCCTTTGAGTCGATTCAGCAGGCTGCGGGGGAGCTTCCGGTCAACCTCATCTTCGTCTTCGAAGGCGAGGAGGAGCGGGGCAGCGTCAGCATGCCGAAATTCGTTAGGGATTATGAGCAGAGGCTGAAGAGGGCTGACGGCGTCTACTTCCCCATCTGCAGCCAAGACCGAAACGGGTTGGCAAGGCCTTCTCTGGGGTCTGAGGGCATACTATACATAGAGCTGGAGACCAACGGCGCCCTATGGGGCAGAGGCCCCACCCAGTTCGGGGTTCACGGCGGCCTGAAACGGATTCTGGACAGCCCGGCTTGGAGGCATATCAAGATGCTCTCAACCCTCGTAAGCGATGATGGGAATAGGGTTGAGATTGAGGGTTGGTATGATGACATCGTTGTTCCCTCCGAGGAGGATCTACGGCTGCTGAGGGAGGGCTATAGGAAGTCGACGTCGGCTGTTGAGGTCTTCGACCCTGAGATTTTGAAGGAGACGTTGAAGGTTAAGTGCTTCAAATATGACTTGGAGAAGCCTGAGGACATCCTCAAGGAGATGCTGTTTAGCAGCAGCTTCAACCTCGACGGCATCTGGGGCGGATGGACGGGTCCGGGAACGAAGACGCTGCTGCCGCATAAGGTTGTGTCGAAGCATAATATCCGATTCGTGCCGAGGCAGGACATCGACGATCTCTTCAGGAAGATTAGGGCGCATCTCGATAAGCACGGCTATAAGGATGTGGCTCTGCGGAAGCTGGCTGGATACCCCTGGGCCTTGGTCGACTATAGGAATCCGGTTGCTGAGTCGCTGTATGATGTCTTTGAGGAGTTTGGGGTGAGGTATACGATCTATCCGCCGGTGGCCAATCCCGTGTTGACGAGTCCGGCTTGGCCTGCCTATGTCTTCGCCGGTGAGCCTCTGAGGCTTCCGATTGCTGGTGGAGCTCTTGGGCATGGAGGCCTGGCTCATAGTCCGAATGAGTATCTTGTCATCGAGGGCTGTGAGGCGAAGTATGGATACATCCACGGCCTGGATGGCGTGGAGAAGAGTATGGCCTCGGTTCTCTATTACTTCGCCGAGCGTTAACCCACTTTTTCCGGGTTGTATGAATAATCCTTTAATCCTCTTTGGTTCATCTAAGGTTAGGTTGGGTCTTCGAAGGTTGGGTGTCTCCAGGGGCGTTTTGATTCTGCTCATCTTATCTATAGTTCTCTCCTCTGCGGCGATATACCTCAACCTGCAGACTCCGCCGAGGCTACTCAAACCTAGTAAGAATTACATTGGCATCCTATGGGTTGAGGGGGCTATACTTACCTCAGGGGACTCCCAGAGGGTGAGGGAGGCCATAAATGTCGCATTGCTGAATGAGAGCGTCAAGGCCGTTGTGGTCGCCATAGACTCTCCTGGGGGAACCGTCGACGATGTGGAGGGCATCTACTTTGACCTAATGAGGCTGGGGGAGGAGAAGCCTCTAGTGGCATCGATAACCTCAGCCTTATCAGGGGGCTATTACATCGCCGTGGCGGCGGACTACATCTATACACTGCCCACATCGATGGTTGGGAACGTCGGCGTCATAGGCGTCGGGCCTCCGGTGCTAATACCCTCTGAGAGGGTTTTGGAGTCGGGGGCCTACAAGGTGACGGGCTTCTCCAGGCTGCAGTTTCCCTTCAACCTCACCGAGGCCCTTGTGAACTTCGCCTCGGCTGTGGAGGGGCGGAGAGGAGGGCGGCTGAAGCTGTCGATGAGGGAGCTATTGAGGGGGAAGGTCTATCTGGGCTCTGAGGCTGTGAGGCTGGGCTTGGCGGATGAGATAGGGTCGCTGCAGGATGCGATAAGGAGGGCGGCTGAGGAGGCCCATCTCACTAGATATGATGTCGTCAACCTGAATGAGCTGGCTGGGAGGGGGAGGCTCATCGTGGAGGCGGGGAACAGGACTGAAGCTAGAGGCTGGAGGGATCTCGATGTCAACTATCTCAGGGAGCTCCATCCGCCGCCGATGCTCTACTATCTCTATCTTCCGGAGAGGGGCTTCCAGGTGGGCGTGGGTGAAGCCGTTGAGGGTGGGGGCGCTGAGGAGGCTGAGGGTGGGGGGCTGGTCCTCGTCGACTTGACGCATGGGAATAGGGTTTCAAGGTGGGCCCTCAACGTCCTGGTGGGGGAGCTTGTGAATAGGGGGGTATCGGTGGGCTTCGTCTCCGATTGGAGTCGACTTGAGTCCTCGCTGGGGAATGCCTCCTGTCTCATCGTGGCGGCGCCGACGAGGCCCTATAGCATCGATGAGGTGGAGATCGTTGGAAGCTTTGTCTCCCGGGGCGGCCTTTTGATCCTGCTTTACGACCCCTCGGCGGAGTATGTTTCTGTTCCGGAGTTGAATGGCCCCGTAAACTCTCTGGCGAATAGGTTTGGCCTCAACTTCGCCAACGGCTACCTCTACGATGAGGAGCATTACTACGGGTTCTATAGGAATATCTACGTTGAGGATTTCGCTGATCACAACCTCACCAGGGGTGTTGAGAGGCTGGTTCTCTTCACGGCTGCCCCCATCTACTCGGATTATGGCGTCGCCTGGACTTCGGGGATCACCTACTCCTCGACGGCTGAGAGGAGTGGCCGATACTCCGTGTTGGCCAATCTACATTATGGTAATGGAACCGTCATCGCCTTCGGCGACATAACGCTTCTTACCGAGCCCTATTGTTATGTGGAGGATAATTATGGGCTGCTCCTCAACCTCGTTGAGGTTGTGTCGAAGGCTAAGCCGCCGGGTGTGGTGGAGGAGGAGGTTGAGGAGATCACGGAGCCTCATCTACCTGTGGGGACTGTGAAGGTCTATGTGGAGAGGGTGGATGGCGAGGAGATGACGGTTAGATGGGTTAAGGTGAGTGAGACTGAGGTGAAGATTGAGAGGCCTAACAGAACGGTTCTATATCATTATGATGAGGAGGGTAATCTTTTAGGCTGGGAGGATGAGGAGGCCAACGCCACCTATGATCCACCGCTGCCTGCCACGCCTTATCCCCTGAGGAGGGGGATGGGCTGGAGATATGAGAGCAACTATACCTTGATGCAGGATGGTAAACGCTATTCAGGGCTCTACATCGGGGAGGAGAGGGTTGTCGATATCGAGAGGGTTGAGGCCCTGGATGGGAGGCGGTATCTCTGCGCGGAGGTCGAATTCGAGATTCGATGCGTAATATATGTGGATGGTGGAAACTGGACCTACACCTACATCGGAAGTAGCTGGCTTTCCTCTAAGGTCGGCCTGGTGAGGGAGGAGGGGGTTAAGCGCCTCTACATCGATGGGGAGCTCTTCATAGAGGAGGAGAGAAGCTGGATTTTGAAGTCTGTGGAGATGGGTTGACAAGATGCCTCCCTGTCTTATTAGGGAGACGCATTCTACTCGACTGATGTGGATGGGCGAGCTGGGCTTTCTTTTAATATGCCTCTGCCGTTCACCGTGGTTTCTGCATCTCTAGTCGCCTAGGTCTCCAAATGTGGAGATGTGAGATGAACCCTTTGGAGTGGGTGTCATTCATTGAAATATTAAATTCGTAATTTTGTTCTATGTCTATTTAATATCTTTTACTATTTGTTGTAGATTAAATTTTATTGAGCGCCCTCTAATCCCCTCCACATAGATTGTCGATGCCCTTTAGCAGCCCTCATCTGGCTATGGCGTGTAGAAATGATTATTTTTAGGGTTTTATTCCCTTTTTTCTTGGTGATTTTTCTCTTGTTCTTTGATTTAGAGGCTTTTCCTTAGCTTTCTCTTGAGGGGTCTAATTTTTTCCTCAGGCATTTTTGTAATCACTAAGCTTCATATCTGCTTAACTGTATGTATATTTTGAATGTATGGTTGTAGACATAGCCTTAAATAGATTGTGGGGGTTGAAGGGGTTGACGGGAGGGTAGTTGAAACCCTCCTGGAAGAGGAGAAGGGAAATGTCTAGGGCGAT
>CAZEET010000048.1:0-6996 GCA_964511325.1 uncultured Candidatus Bathyarchaeia archaeon
GCTATGATAGACCCAAAACCATCGGGAAGATTCACGGCTACTATGGAAACATCAATCCCATGCTGAAAGCCTATGCCTATATCCTATCCATGGGCCCTGAGGGGCTTAAGGAGGCGGCTGAGATCTCGGTTTTGAACGCCAACTATATTGCAAGGAAGTTGAGAAAGGTGAGAGGCATAACTCTTCCGAGGGCCCCTAAGAGGCCGAGGAAACATGAGGCGGTCCTAAGCGCCTCCGAGATGGAGAGGGAGACGGGCGTGAGGACGCTGAATATCGCTAAGGCCCTCCTGGATAGGGGGCTACATGCACCTACGATCTACTTCCCCCTCATCGTCCCGGAGGCCTTGATGATCGAGCCTACGGAGACCGAGCCTCTAGAGGCTCTCGACGCCTTCATCGAGGCGGTCAGAGAGATATCGGAGATCGCCTACTCGAAGCCTGAGGAGGTGTTGTCAGCTCCTAGGAACACGTCGGTGACTAGGCTTGACGAGGCTAAGGCAGCTCATCCCAAGACCCTCTGCCTTAGCTGGAGGATGTATAAGGAGCGATTTGGAGAAGGATAGACGATGCCGCCCCTCCTATCGGCTCTGGGCATCGAGTTTCTCAGGGAGCCTCCAGCCTCAACCCTCTTTATCCTCCTACTATCAGCCGCCGTAAACCTCGCCGTCGGCGTCGCCAATAGGATGGTTATAGATCTCGACGAGTATCGCCGATGGATGATAGAGTCCAGCAGGCTGAGGAGGGAGATGATAGAGGCCGTTAGGAGGGGTGATCAGCGGAAGGTGGCGAGGCTTCAGAAGCGTCAGCAGAGGATGATGGCTGAGCAGTCTAAGATGACGATGGAGAGGATGAAGCTAACCCTATTCTTCTTCATCCCCCTCATCCTCATCTGGAATCTCCTCATCAAATTCTTCGGCAGGACGCCTATCGCCTACATGCCCTTCAAAGCCCCCTGGGTTGGGGAGACCCTGAACATCACTCTCTGGTACATCCTCTGCTCCCTCGCCACCAACGTCGTCATCTCCAGAGCTCTAGGATTAACCTTCGAGATAGAGGCGGGGGAGGAAGTTGCCCAGAAGACATAGGAGATTGGTCATCACCGTCAGTGGCCTCCACGGCAGCGGAACATCGACTCAGGCTAGGAAGCTAGCTGAGGCCTTAGGCCTTAGATATATCTCAGCTGGCCTCCTCTTCAGACGGATCGCGGAGGAGAGGGGGCTAACCCTGGAGGAGCTCTCGAAGCGGGCGGAGGAGAATCCGGAGCTGGATAGGATGATAGATGAGAGGACTAAGGAGGAGGCGAAGAGAGGAGGCGTCGTAATAGATGCCGCTCTAGCTGGATGGATGGTGAGAGATGCAGACCTCAAGATATTCCTCACGGCCCCCCTGGAGGAGCGTATAAAGCGGATAGCTAGAAGGGAGAAACTGACCTTGGAGGAAGCGAGGAGAGAAACCCTGAGGAGGGAGCGGAGTGAGAGGAAGCGATTCAAGAGATACTACGGCATAGACATAGCAGACCTCTCTATTTACGACGTGATATTGAACACGGCTCTCTTCAAACCAGATGCGACAGCGAGGATACTGAGGAAGATCGTCCAAGAGCTAAAGGCGAGTAGGGGTTCTTGAGCGCGTCCTCAAACCATAAAAGATATGGAGAAGCGGGGGGATCGTATCTGAAAAATCGCCTCGGGGTGAGACGATGTCCCTGATAGAGGTTGGTAGGATCTGTATCAAGACGAGGGGGAGGGAGGCTGGGAGGCGCTGCATCATCGTGGACATCATCGATAAGAACTTCGTCCTCGTAACGGGACCGAAAGATGTCACGGGGGTCAGAAGGCGGAGGGCGAACATCGACCATCTCAGGCCGCTGGATGAGAAGATCGACATAAGACCTGGAGCCTCAGATGAGGAGGTTAAGGCAGCCCTGGGGCTGAAAGCTGAGGCTCAGCCCTCCCAGGATTCTAGGAGCTGAGTCTCGACTTCGACTCCCTCTAGGAGTCTTGATAGAAGCCGTATGAGGGCTTGATCCTCGGAATAGATAGCCTCCACTAGATGTCCACGATGCCCTGAGGCCTTGACTCCAGCTAATAGAAGCCTTCCCCCATCGGAGATTAGTAGTAGGAAAGGAGCGTTGATGGATGTCCTCCTCACCTCGAAGAGATAGGAGAGCTCTCGAGCTATATGATTCAGCTCGGGATGAAGGGGGGAGAATATCTTAACCTCTACACCCCGCTCATAAAGCTCATCCAACTCCCTATGAGCATCGTTGAATAGAAGCGAAAGCGAGAGGCCTCCAGCGAGGATCAGGAGACTATACCTAGAATGTCGTAGGAGCTCCCTGCATCTCAGCATTATCTCATCCTCTTCGTCTATGTACCAGAACTCGCCTCGGATGGGATGATGTAGCTTCCTAGAGGCTTGATGGATGCCCATCAACATGGTTAGAAGGGAGGAGAACTCCTCAACCCTTCTCCTGGCTGCGCCGAGCAGCGCTCCGAAGGCCTCACCGGGCGGGGTGGGAACGAAGAGACTGGGATTCCCGGGCACCTCCCTAATTAGGCCCATCTCAATAAGCCTTCTTAGAGCCGAGTAGATCTTGGTTCTCGGCACCCCGGTGAGGGCGCTGATCCTCCTAGCTCCGGAGCAGCCGAGGCCTAGGAGGCAGAGATATATCTTGGCCTCATACTCGGAGAGACCGGCATACTCAGCCAGCTTAGGCCAGAGGGTTAGGGCCTCTACAAGGGCTGATTCACCCATAGGCGTCGAGGCTCTTCCTATCGGAGAACCTCCCCATCCGAGGCCCATCGCATTTAAGGTCGATTTCAACACTTTTCCAATTTTCTCAGGATATTATCGGTCATCTCGATATCAGAAAATATGTTAAGGGGTTAACCGCGGAGAATCGGCTTCTAATTTTAGGGAAATTCATCTCTTTGAGGAGGGGTGAGGCCATATTATTGGATTTTTAAGCATTAAGAAACTCAATATTATATGGCTTGGAGGCGCTGAGGGAGAGACTTAGGGTTCTGGGGAAGAGATACTCGATGGAGATAATAGCCCTCCTCTCCGAGGGGTCAAGATACATCTCCCAGCTCTCAGAGGAGTTGGGGGTTCCCTATGCGACGATTCAAAACAGGGTGGTTGAGCTGGAGAGAGCTGGCCTAGTGGAGGTGATAGACGCCGTCGACGAAGCATCTAGGAGGGCTGTGAGACTTGTGAGGGCTGTGAACTTCAGATTGGAGATCTCGCCTAGGGTGCTGAGGGAGCTATGGATGGGAGAAGCCGAGGCGAGAATCCCCCGTCGAATAAGGATATCCACATATCCCAGAGAGGGTGAGAAAGGGAGAACACTAGGAACCGTGAAGAGGGGGAGTTATCGATAATAGGTGTTTCGGGGAGATACATATCGTGATCCCGAGGGGAGATGCCAGCATCTATACTCGAAGCCTCTATGGATGTGAGGCATCTGAGGTCTCCGACGTCGTAGTCCTCACCCCGATAGACGACATCATCCAGGGTTTAAGGGAGAGGGGAGAGGAGACCATAGAGCTTAAGGGATTCTTCAAGGGATTCCACGCCCACATCGGCGGCAGACGATTCACCCTCTTCAAATCCCTCATAGGCAGTCCAGGAGCCGGCGACTGCCTCTACTACCTCAGATTCACCCCCTGCCGCTATGTGATCTACACGGGGCTGATAGGGGCGTTACAGGATTGGATAGAGGTTGGAGACCTTATCATCCCCACCTCAGCCTATAGGGGTGAGGGAGCCTCAAAATACTTCGTCGATGAGGCCTATCCCGCGGCGGCTGACTTCCAGCTCCTCCGAAGACTCTCAGACGTCCTCGACGAACTCCTCAAGGGGGAGGAGATCAAAACCCATTACGGCGCGATCTACACGACCGACTCCTTCGCCTCCGAGACGGATGAGTTCCTAGAGAGGTGGAGGAGCCGCCGCCTCATAGGCATCGAGATGGAGACCTCGGCGATATACACCATAGCGAGGCTACTTGGCATCAAAGCCGCAGCCATCCACCTGGTGAGCGACAACCCCATAACGGGTAAAACCCTCTTCCACAAACTCTCTCAGAAGGATAGACAACGCATAGAGAAGGGTAGGAGACTCCTCATAGAAGCATTAATTAGGCTGATCCAGAGACTTTAACCCCACAAAACTTACCACCTTAAAAAGGATCGGGATCTTCACGCTCAGCCGTGAAGTCTCTTAGTTAGTTGAGCCACTCGTCTACCCATCTCCCTACAGGTCTCTAAGTCCTCATCGTCGGGGGCGCCGACGGAGACGGCTCCATAATGGTTTCGGCCTGAGGTTCCCTGGATGACCATGCCGTGGATTAGCATGGCGTGGATCAGCGACAACAACGTCGTCTCAGCTCCGGAGTGGACTCCCCCGCTGCTGGTGAAGGCTGCGCCGACCTTCCCCTCCAGCTTGCCGTGATGCTTAACCGAGGCGTCTATGAACTCCTTTATCTTAGCCGTCGCCTGCCCATAGTAGACGGGCGACCCTATTATGATACCGTCGTATTGTGGGAGTTCATCGATGGAGGCCTCATCCACCCTCTTGACCTCAACCTCTATCCCCTCCTCCCTCACGCCCTCGGCGACGGCGTAAGCCATCTTCTCGGTATTTCCAGTCCTGGAATCGTAGACGATGAGCACCCTCACCATAGGCATCCCGTAAAAAGAAGCTTTAGGACCTTTAAAATTGGTTAGGGAAGTTTATCCTCCGCATCCTCCTCGGCGTAGACGCCTAGGATGAGGCCGAAGTATAGAGTGTGGTAATCCCCAGCTGGATAGCAGTCCCTCCTTAGCTCCTCATCGAGCATCTCAGGCTTCAAATCCGTCTTGTAGGCGACTTTACACTCATAGTGAACGGGGCATTCAGCTATATATGAGACAGCTACCTCAAACCCCTTAACGGCGGTTAGGTTCAACTCCCTAAACTTATCGACATCTCTCCCGGATTTGGTTCCACAGAACTCGAGGGCATGCTCCATACCCTTGGCGGGGAGGCAGACGGTGAACTCACCTGACTCCTCGATGAGGCAATGCGTAAATCTCGAAGGCCTGACGGCGACCAGAAAGAAGGGTTTACGCCAGATCGTCCCTATGAGACCCCAGCCGATGGTCATCGTGTTAGCCCTGCCATCCTTACCGGCGGAGACTAGGAAAAGGCCATCTCCCTTCAAAAGTCTCTCAGTCTCGATTAGATACTCGAAGGGATCGGCTTTTCTCCTCATATCGATCACCTAGAGGCAAAGATTGATATCCTCCCCTGGGATTAAAAATCCATCGATAAGTGTCAAAAGAAGATCTCGATTAGACTATATATCTGCGGTCGAAACGCTCGAAGTCCTTCACCAGCTCCAGCTCTAACCCCTCTGAAAGCTCGTCGAACTCCTCCTCACTTAGATCCGTCCAAGGGCCTGTTATGGAGACATCTACAACGGGATGATCGCGGCCGAAGTTTTCGACGCACACTCTATAAGCCAGGGCCCTAACCCGCCTCTCATCAACGTATCCGAGAGCGTGGAGATACTCGTGAAGGAGAACCGTGAAAATATAGGCTTTACGCCTCCGCTCACATCGCTCACCCCGTATAAGGCGTCGATTTAGGATGATCTCGTTGGTTCCCAGGGGGTGAAAGGCTCCAACGTTTCTGGGGAGATTTCCCAGGTAAAGCATCAGGCCAACTCGATGTTCGCCTAGGGTCCTCTTAACCGCCCTCTTCACGAGGGCGAAGATGTCGGCATAATCTCTCGCCTTCTCCAAATCCTCCGAGAGGGACATCCTCAACGACTCCAGCTAGACGGCCTCCACGGCCTTGATCCCGGGGACACTTCTACGTAGGTAGCCCTCTATGCTCATCTTCAACGTCATCTGAGCCATTGGGCAGTGGGCACAAGCTCCCTTCAATCTCACCTTAACAACGTCATCGACGACATCGACTAGCTCGACATCTCCTCCGTCCATCCGTAGATAGGAGCGAACCTCCTCTATGGCCCTCTCAACATCTGCTCTAGATACCATCCTCCAATAGGTTGGAGGCACACTATATAAGGGTTGATAAAGCCTTAAAGCCTCAGTAACCGCCTTAGATTTCTCGTCGCCCTCTCCCCAATCTCCTCGGGTTTCATATCCCTCAACCTGGCGACGTGCCCAGCGACCTTCAACACATCCCTAGGCTGAGCGGAGTCCGTCTCCGTAAGGAGGAGCTCTAGGGGTATGTGTCTAATCACCTCGGATGGCAATTCGCCTCTGCTCAAAGGCCTCAACCCGATGGAGAGATAGATGCCCAAGTCTCCACATCGCTCAACGTATTCTATACCCTTGGAGAAGCCATGGATGACCGCTCCAGTTTCCACGTTGCCCTCCTCCTCTATGAGCTCTATGACCTCGAAGCCGGGCGTCCTATCGTGGACGATGACGGGAAGCTCGAACTCCTGGGCTAATCTAAGCTGAGCCCTAAAGGTCTCCCTTTGAATCTTCTTATCGATGATCTTCTCCTCATAGACCCAATCCTTCGTCATCCTCCCTACGTAGTCCAGCCCGAGTTCGCTGATGGCGACGACCTTACCTTCCTCGATGAGCTCCCTGAAGGACCGCTCAATCTCGGCGTCATATTCATCTGCATACCAGGGGTGAACCCCTATACAAGCCCTCACGGCCCCGAAGCGCTCAGCGATCTCCACAGCGCTGTTAGAAGACCTGAGATCAATGCCAGCTGTGAGAATTAGGCTCACATCCGCCTTTAGGGCCTCCCCTACGGCGCCCTCAACGTCCTCGCCGAGATGACAATGGCAATCTGAGAACATATGGGAAAGAGGAACCTAAAACCTTAAAAGAAGTTCCGGCGGATTTTAGGTTATGTTAAATTTTCCTTCAATTAAAAGGGAAAGTCTTATATCGCAGGGTCGGAAGGGGAAGGTGATGCGAAATGGCTAAGGGACTTGGAATAATAATGTTCTCAGGAACCGCC
>CAZEET010000049.1:0-6922 GCA_964511325.1 uncultured Candidatus Bathyarchaeia archaeon
CTGTTGAAGAAGCATTTGAAGGCGTAGCGGGAGCCGCCGCAGGTGACGCAGTTGTGTAGGCATCCCTTACAGGTGAGGAGGGCCGTGAAGGGGTAGTTCATGAAGTCTTCATAGGGGAGATGGCTCTCAAGGTCTCTATGTCTCAAAACTAGTCGAACCATCGCCCCATAGTCCAGGGTTAGTTCATCCAAGCTCTCGGGGATGTAGGTGAAGGGGTTTATCCGCCTCCTTCCGTCGCGGCTCCTCCAGGTGAGATTCTCCACATCCACGGGCTCGCTTCCCCGCTCTATATGCTCCATCAACCTCAGCAGAGGCTCCTCCGTCGAGTCTCCCCTTAGAACATAGTCCACCTGGGGATAATCCTCGATGATTTCCCTGTGATAATAGGTGGCTGAGAGTCCTCCGAGGATGATTGGGGTGTCGGGGTGAAGCTTCTTGACGAGGGCCGCTATGTCAAGAGCCCCCGCCGCGTGGACGAGCCAGTGGAGGTCTATGCCGAAGGCCTTAGGGTTCAGCCTTTCGATGAGCCTCTCAACATCCAGCTTCGGGTCCCGCAGCATCTTCACCGCGAGGTTTACGATGCGGGCGTGGTATCCACGCTCCTCGAGGTAGGCGACGAGGCTGACATAGCCGAGGGGATACATCTCGAAGATTGGTGTCGAGGGTATGACATCGCTGATGGGGCCATACATGGCGAATCGTCTGCGGAAGTCGTAGACACTCGGCGGATGCAGCAGCACGAGGTCGGGGTCAGCCATCATCTCAGCCTTGAGTTCACCCTATTTAACCGCTCACCCTTATAAGTGGTAGCCATTTATAGCGGGTTTCCCTCCCTCACGGCCATTATCTCCTCAATCCTCTCCAACTCCTCAGGGGTGTTGATGTTATAGAAGGTGTGGAGCTCGGGGTCTAGGATCCTCAGCTCCTCCGTTGAGACGTAGAGCACCCTATTCAGTTTATCCAGTAATCCTCTCACCTCCAATCTCCCCTCCTCTAGGGCCTCCTCAGCTGCTTTCAGGGCGGCCTCAACCCTATAGGCGGCGTGGAGGGGTTCCAGATAGCCGTTGGGCCATCTTGGGACGGCGGCGTCATACCCCCTCACCGCCTCTAGGAGGTATCGGAGAATGTCGACGTTTAGGAGGGGGGCGTCACAGGGGAGTATCAACGCGTAGGGTTTTCTCACGGATCTAAGCCCCGTATATATCCCCATGAGGGGGCCAAGCCCCCCCTCTAAGTCCTCCAGGAGCTCCCCCCTCTCAGGCATCAATTTCCTCAAGGCCTTGGAGGCTCCCACCCCCGCCACTACGATGATCTCGTCGACAACTTCCATAGCCGTCTTGAGGACGTAGGTGATGAGAGGTCTCCCATGGAGCTCTACCAGGGGCTTAGGCCTGCCAAGCCTTCTACCTCCTCCACCTGCGAGTATTATGGCGGCCATCCAGACCCTCCTCGAAGACCTAATTATAATCTGTTGGCCTATACCCCGTGATGAGGATTCTGGTGGCAGGCGTCGGCAATAGGCTTATGGGCGACGACGGCTTCGGCCCGAGAGTTGTGGAGCTCCTCTCCCAGAGACCTCTACCACCCGACGTCGAGGTTAGAGACATTGGAACCGCAGGCCTCACCATCGCCACAGACCTAGCCGACTATGACGCCGTCATCTTCCTCGACTCAATAGACCTGGAGGGCGCCCCAGGAACCCTGAAGATGATGAGGGTTGAGATAGAGGATGGGGGGGAGGTGGAGACCCTCGCCAGATTGACGCTTCACGAGGTCGGCCTCGAAGGCCTTCTGAGATTCGCCAAGGCTCTGGGCGTCCTCCCTAGGATGGTCTACATAATCGGCTGTAAACCCCGCAGCGTTGAGCCTAGGATAGGCCTCTCACCCGAGGTTGAGGAGGCAGCTCATAAAGCCGTGGAGATGGTCTTAGAAACCATACGGGAGCTGAGAAAAAGTTTGGATTAGCAGATGGGTATCTCCCTTATGCATCTATCACCCTGATAGAGGTGGACGCAGCAGGCGAGGCAGGGGTCGAAGCTCCTGATGGTTCTCACGACGTCGATGCCACTGAGCTCTCCCTCCGTTGGCTCTGTTATCGGAGTGCCCACGATGGCATCCTCATAGGGCCCGAGGTCGGCGTCGCTCAGCCTCGGCCCCGCGTTCCATCCACTGGGAGTGATGACCTGATAATTCTGTATCCGCTGCCCCTTCATCACCACCCAGTGGGCTAGTGCTCCCCTCATCGCCTCCGTCATCCCCACGCCCATGCCGTCCTTAGGCTTCTTATACTTCCTCCATACCTCAGCCTTCCCAGCCTTCACCATCTCCAACGCCTGCAACAGCTGATTGTACATCACATAGGCCGAGTAGGCATAGTAATAGGCCCTAGCCCTCACCCTCTCAACGGTGTTCACCCTTTCAGGTATCTTCCACTCAAACTCCATCTCATCTGCGACCTTGTAGCCGGCGACGGTGGCCTTTGGCAGCGTGAACTTGAGACTGCTCCCCGTCGATTCGGGGATGTTGCCCGCTTTGGCTGTGACCCACATACGGGCTATGGGGCCTGCCTCCACGGAGTGGGCGAAGCCGTCTACACGCTTCTTCCAATCCTCCCATCTAGGCGAGCCAGCCCAGCTATACTTTGAGTCCCAAGCCTTATAGGGGCCTGGCTTGGGCTTGGTCTCCTTATTCCATGGATGCTTCGCATCTAGGGGGTTTCCAGCTGGATCCTCGGCGATGCTGGGTCCCGCCCAGTCTTCATAGTAGCTACGGTCGATGAACTCCCTGACGCCTACGTTTATCTCTATCAAGTCTTGGGTGACGAGTTCGCCGTCTATGACTACGCCTGGCGAGACCGCCCGCTTCAGCCCCCAGTTGGACATATCCTCATAGTTCGCCGTGTAGGCCTCGGGATCGTCATAGGCTCCGTAGGATAGGAGGTTCACCTTTCTTGAGCCGCACTCATCGTAGCCGAGGGAGAGGACGAAGTCTAGGAGGTCGTCCATCACGGGTATAAACTCCTTGGCAAAGGCGACGTGATGAGCCAACATGGCGGCATACTGCTCCAGGTCCGTAGGCGTCAGAGTCTTCGCCACTCCGCCGGGGACCATGGAGACGACGTGAGGATGCTTACCGCCTAGAAGTGAAGCCATCTTTCGACCCAGCTTCTCCACGGCTAATGACCTAAGCCAAAGCTCCCCTGAGAGCGGGTTGAGGGCTCTCATGATGTCGGCGATGGTCTTATAGCCGTGGAGCTTCGCATTCGGAGCCTTCGCCCTCCTCGCCTTCTCCCACCAGTCGGGATTCCACTTCTTCACGGCCGCCTCGCTGTAGTCCGGCCCCTCGAGGACGAGGCATCCGAGAGCCGCATCGTAGAGCTGTTCAGCCCCATGGAGGAAGTTCCTAAGCAGCACCCCCATCGGCGGCGGCGGGGCCTGATAGGCCATGTCCACTGCCTGAACCGAGGCGATGGCGTGGGGTGTTGGGCAGACTCCGCAGATACGCTGTGTGATCCAGATGGCGTCGGCGGGTTCACGCCCCTTCAGGATGATCTCGAAGCCCCTGAACATCACGACGAAGCTGTGGGCGTCGACGTAGACTCCCTTCTCCAAGTCCGCGACGGCGTGGATGCCTAAGTGTCCCTCAAGCCTTGTCATGGGCTCAATCATAACTTCCTTCTTCACCATCTTCACCACCTCACAGCTTTCTCCCCGCGAACTTCTCCTTGATCCTGCTCCAGACCGCGTCGAGGCTTCCACCGATGCTGTGAATCTTCTCCATCACGAAGAAGCCGGCTGGCGCCTTCTTCAGGAACGGTCCATAGGGCTCATCGGGGAACTCCGGCTCCGTGCATCCTATACAGATGGCTCCGATGGCCGTGCATCCGCCGACGCCCTCGACGAATCCCCTCTTGGGGACGTCGCAGTGGCTTATCGGCCCCTTGCAGCCTAGAAGTCCCATGCAGTAGGGCTCTCCGAAGGCATGGCTGTTCTTCCCATCTGCGAAGAGGCCGCATCGGGGGCAGTTCTCATGGGCCGTGTGGCCGAAGATGTATGTCGGCCTATGCATCTCATCCAGCTCAGGCAGCGGTAGATAACCCCTTACCGCCAGGACGGCGTGGGCTAAGACCTCCGCTAGATGCTCGCCGTGAACGGGGCATCCAGGTATATTCACGACGGGGATGCCAAGCTTACTCTTCCATCCCTTACCTAGGAAGTCCATCACACCCTTTGCACCCGTTGGATTCGGTTTTCCATGGGGTATCCCACCGAAGCTCGAGCAGGTTCCAGCCGCAACGACGGCCGCCGCCCTCTCAGCCAATCTCTTAAGCCGCTCCGAGAAGGTTACGGGTTTACCCTCCTCCTCGCCGATGGCGCACCAGTATCCCTCTCCGGCCTTATCCTCATCGGGGACGGCTCCCTCGACGACGAGAACAAAGGGGTCTAGCTCCCCCCTCTCAGCGGCTTCAACTGCCTTTAAGGCCTCCTCCCCCCAGGGGAGCATGATGGTCTGATGGTAGTCTAGGGTTATTCCAGCTGCCTGGGGTATGAAGCCGGTGAGAATGTCGACGACGCTGGGATGTGTCGCGTTTAGGAAGGAGACCGTGCATCCTGTGCATGCCTGCCCTGACAGCCAGATTACATGTATCTTCTCAGGCTCCAAGCTTCTTCCCCCTCCAAAAATGTCTGCTCTAATCTCCTCTGGGCCTATTTATTGTTTTACCCGAAGATTTTAGGCATCCTAAAATTTCTCTGAGTTAAAGATTAAATAGGGTTATTGGGGGAGTATTGGGGAGTGGACTCCGAATGGTCTATATAGGAGGCTACATCGCCTTCTGGCTCTTCACCGCCCTCTTCATAGTCTTCCTATCCTCCGCCATCCTCGCCTCTAAGCTTCTAGCCCCCAGTAGGCCGAATCCGATTAAGAGAAATATCTATGAGTGTGGTCAACCCCCCTTCGGGAGGGCCTTCAGCTTCAAGGTGACGGGGGCCCTGAGATACTTCGGATATGCCGTCGTCTTCTTCGCCCTCGACGCCTTCACATGGATCATCCTCACCTCTGTCTACTCTCCAGGGCCCGTCACCCTGATGGTGGTCGCCCTCTACACCCTCATAATCTTCATCGGCATAGGATACTTCCTATCAGAACTCGGTAAGCTGGTGAGGTGATATGGCTGAGCGGTTTGCGGCCCCGATCTATGGAGTCATCGACTACCTGTTAACCTGGGCTAGGAAGTTCAGCATCTGGCCCATCCACTTCGTCACGGGCTGCTGCAGCCCCGAGTTCATGCAGGTTTCAGGCTCCAGATTCGACATGGAGCGATTGGGCGTCCTACCCTTCGCCAGCGTCCGTCAATGCGACTGCCTCATGGTCGTCGGCGTCATCTCGAGAAAGATGGGGGAGAGGGTCAAATACCTCTATGAGCAGATGGGCGAGCCGAAATTCGTCGTCTCCGTCGGAGCCTGCCCAACGGGTCGAGGCCCCTTCTACGACTCCTACGCCACCGTTGCCATCGACGACCTCGTCCCCGTCGACGTCTACATACCCGGATGCCCCCCAAGGCCTGAGGCCATAATCCAAGGCCTGATGCTACTACAGGAGAAGATCAGAAAGGAGTGTGGACTCCGTGCAGGCAAGGAGTGAGGAGGAGCTCGTGGAGGAGCTGAAGCGGGAGCATTCAGATCTCCTAGTGGAGGCCGTAGTTCATAGATCCAAACGGGTGTCCATTGTCGCAAAGAGGGAGAAGCTTCTGGAGCTTGCAAGGCTTCTAAGAGACAAATATAGCTTCACACATCCCGTCTCAGCCGGGGCTATTGACTACATTAAGGAGGGGAAGATGCAGATGATCTACTATCTCATGAACCCCGAGTCCCGATTCATGCTGATGCTGAGAGTTGACCTGCCCCGGGACAACCCAAAAATGCCGTCGATGACGCAGATTTGGGAGGCGATGAGTTTCCATGAAAGAGAAGCCTGGGAGATGTTCGGCATCGACTTCGAGGGGCATCCAAACCTGACGCATCTATTACTGCCGCCGGATTGGAGGGGAGGCTATCCATTGAGAAAGGACTTCAAGGGGGAGGGGATCGCACCGTGACCGAGCCTGAGATCAAGCCGGAGGTCATGCGCATAAGCTGGGGGCCCCAGCACCCCATGAGCGGTCAGACCCGCATACTCATCGACGTCGACGGGGAGATCGTGAGGCGTATCATCGCCGATATAGGGTTCACGCATAGGGGCATCGAGAAGATATTGGAGAATCGAACCTTCATCCAGGGCATAGTCCCCATAGAGCGGATGGTGATGGCCGACACGGCCAACATCGCCCTCGGCTATGTCCAGGCCGTTGAGGAGGCGTTGGGCATAGAGGTGCCTGAGAGGGCTAAGTGGATTAGGTCGCTGATCTGCGAGATGGGCCGTATCAACAGCCACCTCTACGCCTTCGGCCTGCAGGTCGAGTGTACGGGGTACTTCCCAGCGGTCTTCCTTTGGACCACCGTTGACAGGGAGGTTCTCCTAGATCTCTTCGAGAAGCTCACCGGGGCGAGGTGGAGCTACAGCTTCTTCATCCCAGGCGGCGTCCGAGCCGACCTACCAGAGGGCTTTAGAGATGAGGTGAAGAGGGCTGTTAAGTATCTTAGACGCAGATTCCAGGATTACTGGGATGCAATGGTGGAGAATCCTCTCTTCGAGATGCGAAACCGAGGCGTCGGTGTCCTAAGCCGTGAAGACGCCATAAGGCTTGGGGCTACAGGTCCAGTCCTAAGGGGTTCGGGAGTTGATATGGATGTGAGGCGGGATGAGCCCTACGCCGCCTATGGCGACTTAGACTTCAAGGTTATAACCGAGAGGGAGGGAGACTGCTTAGCCAGGTTGAAGGTGAGGTTCCACGAGATCGAGCAGAGCTTGAACATCATGGAGC
>CAZEET010000050.1:0-6645 GCA_964511325.1 uncultured Candidatus Bathyarchaeia archaeon
TCATGGGCTGGAGGATACTCATCTTCGGCCCACCTGGATCGGGGAAGGGGACGAGAGCCAGGCTGATCAGCAGGCGCCTCAACATACCCGTGATAACCATCGGAGATATGCTTCGAGAGGAGGTCTCCAAGGAGACGGAGGTTGGGCTAAGGGCTAAGGAATACATGGATCGAGGTGAACTCGTCCCAGATGAACTTGTCATAAGGCTCATCGAGGAGAGACTTAGGAAGCCTGACTGTTCAAAAGGATTCATCCTCGACGGATTTCCAAGAAACCTAAACCAGGCTGAAGCCCTGGACAGGATGCTGAGGGATAAAGGCGTCAAGCTGGATCTAGTGCTCAACGTCGTAGTGGATCCCGAGGTGGTGGTGGAGAGATTAACGCTTAGACGCTGGTGTCCAAAATGTGGAGCGATATACAACCTCAAGTATGATCCGCCGAAGGTGGATGAGATCTGCGATGAATGCGGCGCAAGGCTGATCCAGAGGAGCGATGACAGGGAGGAGGTGGTCAGGAGAAGGCTGAAGATCTATGAGGAGCAGACCAAGCCGTTGCTACAGCGCTACATAGAGAGGGGATTGGTCAGAGAGATTAGGGGGGATATACCCATAGAGGAGGTACCAAGGGAGGTTGAGAAGGTTATAGAGCTCTACCTCAAAAGGAATTAGGGCTACTATCCTAGATATCATCGGTGGAGCCAGTGGGGGCACCCATTCTAAGAGGATTAAAACCCTATTATGGAACCAGGCTCGGCTCGGCGTATCTCGGCGATGCACGGCAGCTCTTGAAGCACATACCGGATGGCTCCGTAAACCTCATACTCACCTCACCCCCCTTCGCCCTGATCCACAGGAAGGAATATGGAAATCCACCACCTGAGAACTACATCCAATGGTTTAGAGGCTTCATAGGGGAATTTAAGAGAATTCTAACCCCCGATGGAAGCCTAGTCATACATATAGGGGGAAGCTGGGTGAGGGGGGAGCCTAGGAAAAACCTATACAACTTCAAACTTCTAATAGAGCTCTCCAAGGAGTTAAAATTCCTCCAAGACTTCTACTGGTTCAACCCGGCGAAGCTCCCGGCACCGGCGGAGTGGGTCACCGTGAGGCGGATAAGGGTGAAGGACGCCGTGGATCCCATCTGGTGGTTCTCGCCGACCGCTAACCCAAAGGCGGATAATAGGCGTGTCCTCACACCCTACAGCGAGGATATGATACGCATCCTCAGAGGGGAGAAGCATTACAGGTCGATGGAGAGACCCTCAGGACATAGGATCACGGATTGGTTCAGGAGGGGAGGGGAGGGGGCGATTCCACCGAACCTCATAGTTGCATCGAACACCGATTCGAGGGGAAGCTACATCAGGAGATGCAGACTCCACGGCCTAAAGCCCCATCCAGCGAGGTATCCAGTTGAGATACCGAGATTCTTCATAAGATTCCTGACGGAGCCTGGAGATCTCGTCTTAGATCCCTTCGCAGGCTCCAACACAACGGGATGGGTCGCTGAACGCCTAGGCCGTAGGTGGCTGAGCTTCGAGATCAGGGAGGACTACCTAAAGGGGTCGATGCTCCGCTTCAATAGAGACGAGATCATAGAAGGGGTGGAGAACTATCCGAGACCGATGAGCGTGTCTAAGGCGTGAATATGAAGTGAAAAACTCATCGATGGATGGCGGCTCCTTGAAGCCCTTTTCAAACTCCCCTCTATCTATACCCCCACTTCTTCTGCGGATTCATATATTGGAAGTATCTCTCAGCCAGCTCAGCTCCAGCCTCCTTGACAACCTGAGCCTCAACCTCCTCCACAAACTCCCTTGTAAACCATATGGGCATACCCACATCCTCATCGACGAGGTCTAGAGGGAAGGGATGACCCGTATCCATGTTGTTGAAGCCTATTAGATAGGGGAGAATCTCGTCGAGGGGTTTATCCCTACATATCTCGAAGCAGCAGGCTGGCGCCGTCTCATGAGCTCTGAAGTAGCCTCTCTCCAGCCTGTTGAAGATGGTGTCGATGTAGATGCTCTGGAAGAGGTCGCTGGGGATGTTCTCCCTCCGCTCTCTATGCTCCACCCTCGCCTTAGAGAAGGCTAGGAGCTCCTCAAACCCTATTCCCTGACCCTTCCTCAACCTCTCCCTAACCCACTCCTCAGCGAGGCCGGAGAGAACGGAGTAGATATAGAAGCTTCCCGGATAGGGGAATAGGTCGCTATATAGGATACAGCGGCCCTCGGGCATAAGCATCGATAGGATCGCCTTATCCGGAAGCTCGACCCTTACCTCCCTAAGCCTCCCAACAGGGTCTGAGGCATCCTTTATACTGCTCCACTCCCGGCTGATGAGGAGGCCGTCTATGGCTGCGGTTCTCACCCTCTTCACTATCGCCACGGAGTTAGCGTCGAGGAGATGCTGGGTGTCCTTGAAGAGCTCCCTGACGAGTTCCTCACCGGTGGAGCTATGCTCCACCACCTCCACCTCCTCATCGGTCTCATACCATGTGAACTCGGCGTCTTTGATCCTCAGACATCGATAGCGGAAGCCGAAGAAGCTGCCGTCGATTATCAGCCAGTCAACCCCCCTCTCAAGGCATTCGAGGGCTGACTCCCGCTCCAATCGGGTCATGAGAAGCCTTAGAATCGCCCTTGAGGAGAATCTCTCGGTGTTTCCTCTGAAGAGCATCCCAGACCTATAGCCCTCATCGACGAGCTCCTCGCCCTGGAAGATCTTGAAGCTGGAGCAGAAGAGGGCGTAGGAGCCTCCCAGCCTCGCATCCGGCGACGGTGGACAGCTTCCATCCACGACGCCGACCCTGAGACCCCTCCAATCACCCTCATCGACGGCCCTGAAGCTAAGGAGCCCCCTCAAACCCCTAAGCTTCCTATCCAGCTCCCTCAGAATCTCTATGCGGCGCTGAGCCTCCCTCCTGGCGTGGTCGTAGAATTGATGCTGCAGGGGAGCCGGAAGCCTCTGCCACTCGCTGACCTCCTCCTCGCTCATCCCTCCTCAACCTCGAAGCGAATCAACAGTGGAACGGGGGAGGGACTCATGTTGCCGAAGAAGTAGAAGTGGCCCACCTCCAGCGACTGGAGAAACTCGAGGTCGACATCGGGGAGCAGCTTCTCAGCCTCGGCCCTATCGAGGGGGTGGACCTTGCCTATGAACCAGGTGTTTATGTTTCTGCGGACGGCTGCGTTGATGCCTATGTCGCCAGCGATGCCCTGCGAGAGAAGCACTAGGGGGAGCTCATAGCTTCTGCCGAGGGCGCATAGGTCTACGATGATCTCCGTCGTCTCCCTCTGGAGCCCCGTCGGCCCCCAGGGGCAGTATTGCGGGGCCTCATCGATGACGAGGGCTAGGCCTATTCGCTGCTTCTTCACATCCATCCTATACCTCAATATCCTGGCGAACTCCAGGAATATGGTGAGCTTCTCATCACTCTCCCTACCGCTTAGGTCTATGACCTTCAGCCCCCTCCTAGCCATCTCTATGACTTTTTCGGCCCTATATCGCCCCTCCCTCATACGCCTGAGAAACTCGTCGAAGACATGCTCACCGAGCCTCCCGAAGTAGTTTCTAAACATCTTAACATTATCCTCTAGATACCTTTTCGGAGCATACCTCTCGATGTAGCTGGGAGTCTCCCTCAACAGTATATCCTTCAACTCCCTTCCGCTTTCCATCTCATCCAGGTTTATTCCTCTGAGGACATCCGCTAGGGCCAATATGTATCTCACAGCCCCCTGCCCACTGCTCCCACAGTAGTGGGCCCTCTCCACCAGGCGTTCAGCTATCTCCTCAAAGCCCTCTCCCTCCGCCTCCAAGATGATCTCATCAGCCCTGATGACATCTCCAGGGAAGCAGGGTGCGTAGTCGTCTCCCTTCCAGTCGAAGACCAGCACTCCATATCCAGCCTCTCGGAGGAGGGGTATGATCTTATGCCTCACTAGCGAGGTCTTACCCCACCCCGTTGTGCAGAAGACCCCGATGTGATAGGGTATATACTCAGGCAGGGCTGGAACCCTCCAGTCCTTGTGATCCTTATAGTAACCCACCTCATAGCGCATGTCAACCTTCATCAGCTCGAAGGGATTTCCACCCTTAAACCGATAGACCTCTGAGCGGGGTGCGATAATCAGCTTATTCTGCCTCACCCCTTTCGGAGTGATCTCGCCGACGACGGAGAGCTCGAAGTCGAAGGAGTCCCTGCTGCTGGATGGCCTCCTCCCGATGCGGACGTAGGCCCTTCCAGGCGTGTAGCGGTCTCTCCTCAACCCCGGACTTCTGCCGAAGCCCTTGCGGCAAACGGCTAACACCTCATTCCCATTTAGGTTTTTGACTATGACTAACTCCTCCGTTCCAACTTCACGTTCCTTACCCTCTATGAGGATGAGAGGCGCCCAGGTTATTCCAGCTCCATCTCCGATGAAGCCTATATGCTCCAGATCCAGCTCCGCAGCCCTCAACTCGATCCTACATTGGAGTAGATGAATAAAGAGATTGGGTTAGAGCTTATACCTCAGCTCCCGGAGGATGTTCTTCCTCCACTTGACGCCTTCCTCATCCTCAACGCCCCTCGGCTTCCCGCCATCGACGACACCGAGGAGGGCTCGGCCCTGATCCGTCTCGGCGACGATCACCTGAAGCGGGTTCGCCGTCGCGGCGTAGATGGTGCAGACCTCTGGAACCATCTTCAACTGGTTTAGGACGTTGATAGGGTAGGCTTCTCGCATCACGATGACGAAGGAGTGGCCGCAGCCGAGTCTCATGGCGTTCTCGGCCGCCACTCGTTTAAGCTCCTCGTCATTCCCCTCAACTCGGACTAGGCGTTCACCGGAGCTCTCGCAGAAGGCTAGGCCGAATTTCACGTTGGGAACCGATGAGACCATTGCCTCATAGATGTCCTCGACGGTCTTGATGAAGTGGCTCTGGCCTAGGATGAGGTTACATCCCTCAGGGGTCTCCAGCCTTACAACCTCCAGCTCCACGCTGGACACCAAGATGAGATGGGAAACCGAGTTAAAGAGGATTCCGAGGCATAGGGTTAAATATCCTCCTCCCAAGTGGAGGTGAGGTGAGAGGGTGAATCCCCACCTGGAGCTGGATAAGCGTATTGTAGCTGAGATATACACCTCGACGGAGCCGATGGAGAACCTTGAAACCCTCTGTGACATCTATGGGAGCAGATTCCCTGGAACCGAGGAGGACCGGGGAGCCGTCAAATGGATGATAGAGAAACTAGAGGAGTATGGATTGGAGAACGTCCACGCCGAGAGCTTCAAATTCCCAGGCTGGATCAGGGGGCCAGCCAGACTTGAGATCCTGAAGCCGATAGAGAGGGAGATAGAATGCATATCACTCCCCCTCGGCGTCGCCGGAGAGGTGGAGGGGAAACTCGTCTACCTCGGCGACGGCCACCCCGACATCTATGAGAAACGTCGAGGCGAGATAGAGGGTAACATCGCCATGGTAACCAGCCGAAACCCCCTCGGAATGAAGCGGTATCTACACAGAACCGAGAAGTATATGCGATGCATCCTCGCCGGGGCGAGAGGATGGATCTTCATGAATCACTATCCAGCCTATGGGCCTCCAACGGGGAGTATAAGCCCCATCATCCCAGCCGTCGGCGTCGCCTACGAAGACGGCTGCTTCCTCAGGAGGCTATTAAAGCGTGAAGGAGAGGTCGTGGTACGCATAGAGACGACGGATAAGAACATGGAGATGGAGACCTACAACGTAGTCGCAGACGTACCCGGCGGAGAGGCTGATGACGAGTATCTCATCGTTGGATGCCACTACGACGGCCACGACATCGCCCAGGGAGCCATAGACCCAGCCTCGGGAGCCGTGGCGGCCATGGAGATCGCCAGAGTCCTCAACCTCCTAGGAGACCGCCTCAAACGTCGAGTCCGCCTCATACTCTTCGGAGCTGAGGAGCTCGGCCTCTTCGGCTCCTATGAATACGTCGAGAGGCATGGAGATGAGCTTGACAAGCTGAGGTTCATGTTAAACCTCGACGCCGCGGGCAGGGAGGGGAGGAAGGGTGTCTTCCTCCATGGCCACCCCGAGCTGGAGCCGCTGCTGGAGGGGGCGGCGAGGGAGATGGGCGTGGAGCTACCCTACATGCAGAGGGTTTCCCCCTACAGCGATCACTGGCCCTTCTTCCTCAAGGGGGTTCCCTGTGGAAGCGGCGGCGACCCAGAGGCGATGAGAACCGGCAGGGGCTATGGACACACCCGCTATGACACCGTAGACAAGGTTAAGCTGAGCGACCTCCGAGAGGCAGCCTCCATCTACGCCAGGCTGCTGCTTAGAATGGCTAACATCGATGAGTGGCCTGGTAGGAGGCTGAAGTGGGAGGAAGTGGAGGGCTTCATCAGGGAGCAGGGCTACTACCAGACCATCGCCCTAGTGGAGAAGGTGAAGGAATACGTGAAAAGCTGGAAAGAGCTCCACCCCGACACTAAGGCCTGGCTACAAAGGGAGGCCCCCTACAAGGCCTTCCTATAACACCCATTTCTTTTCAGCTGACAGCCTAAAGGCGTATATCCTTCCATGGGAGAGAGTTATTGATTTGACAAGGAAGAGGCTCCTCACCTGTCCCAGATGCGGCTTCACCTTCGACATAAGCTATGGCAGG
>CAZEET010000051.1:0-6631 GCA_964511325.1 uncultured Candidatus Bathyarchaeia archaeon
TCGCTCGGACAGCCCCCATAGGCGACGTCCCCTTCAAGATCCTCATCATGGATGAAGCTGACAGCCTCACAGCAGATGCTCAGCATGCCTTGAGACGGACTATGGAGCGCTACACGAAGACTTGCCGCTTCTGCCTCATAGGCAACTACTCCGAGCGCATCATAGAGCCCATACAGAGCAGGTGCAGCATCTTCAGGTTCTCGCCCCTCAGCGAGGAAGATGTGAAGCGCTGCCTCAGGATGATAGCTGAGAAGGAGAATGTAGAGGTCTCACCTGAGGGCTACGACGCCATCTACGAGGAGTCGAGGGGAGACCTTAGAAAGGCCATCAACCTCCTCCAGGCAGCAGCGGCAGCCGCGGGGAGAAAAGTGGATGCTGAGGTAGTCTATGCCGTCCTAGGCAGAGTCAGCCCTGGGAGGGTTAGAGAGATGATACAGCTCAGCCTTAAAGGCGAGTTTATAGAGGCCCGAGAGGTGTTGAGAAGCCTCCTCATCGACGAGGGCATGGCGGCCGAGGATATTCTACGGATGATCTACTCAGAGGTTATGAGGCTGGACATACCGGAGAGGTTGAAGGTTAGATTGTCGGACGCCATAGGAGAAGTGGACTACCGGTTGACCCAGGGCTCCAGACCTGAGATACAGCTCAGTGCTCTCCTGGCGAAGCTCGTCTTGGTGGGGGAGGAGATGAGGAGTGGCGGAGCAGCCCTGGACTGAACGCTTCAGACCAAGAACCCTAAGCGAAGTCGTGGGAAATGAGGAGGCTAAGGGTAGACTCCTAGAATGGCTGAAAAGCTGGGAAGAGGGAATACCAAAGAAGAGGGCTGCCCTCCTCTATGGGCCTCCAGGCGTCGGTAAGACATCGCTGGTCGTAGCTGCCGCCAACGACCTGGGCTACGACCTATTGGAGGTGAATGCAAGCGACTACCGGACGGCTAGGAGGCTGAAGGAAATTCTGGGCAGGGCCTCAACTCAGCAGGTTACGGTCACGGGGAGGAGGAGGCTGATCCTCATAGATGAGCTTGAGGGCCTGAGCGGACGAGAGGATCGAGGGGGCGTTGAGGCGATCCTAGAGTTGATAAGGGAGACTAGGGCGCCCATCGTCTTAGTCTCAACGGTTTACACAGCCTTAAGAGAGGCTTGGGAGAAAAAGCTGAGGGAGTTGACGAGGCTCTCACTGCCTATAGAGCTGAAGCCCATACCCGTTGTTGAGGTTGTGGAGAGACTTAGGGAGATCGCATCAAGGGTTGGAGTTGAGGTGGAGGAGGAGGCTTTAGAGGAGCTGGCCATCCGCTCCGAGGGCGACCTACGCACGGCGATAAACGACCTAGAGGCGGTAGCAAGAGGGAGGAAACACATCACCCTCCAAGACCTTGAGACTCTTGGGCTGAGGGATAGACAGCTATACGCCGAGGAGGCCCTTCGAAGACTCTTCACGGCTAAGACTCTTCAGGAGGCTAGGGGCATCATCTCCTCAACTCAACTAAACTACGATGAGCTCATCGAATGGATATATGAGAACCTCCCCTACATCCTAGACGATCCCAGGGAGCTCTTGGAGGCCCTAGATGCTCTGGCGAGGGCTGACATCCATAGAGCTAGGGCTGAGCGCTTCCAGGCCTATAGGCTGCTTAAATATATGTTCGACGAGCTCGCTGGGGGTATAGCCCTAAGCATGGAGAGATCTCAGGGCCTGTTGAGGATTGTGAAGAGGCATCTAAAGGCGATGGGTGTTCCCCTAAGCCTCTTCAATCTGGAGGAACGCCCTGAGGGAGTCTCCATCGCCCCAGTGAAGTATCTGGGAGGGGAGACCTGGAGGAAAGTGCATATCGCGGTTAGGGCCCTTGGAGGCTCCTGGGATAGAGAGGGGAGACGATGGATCGTAGGCTACCTCAGACCACCAAGGATCGCCCTGAGATATTGGTGGTCTAGGGAGAGGAGGAGGATATTGAGATCCATCTCCTCCAAGGCGGCCGTTAAGATGCATCTATCAACCTCCAGGGCGATAAGGGATGTTATACCGATCCTCAAGGTCATCTTCCAAAGCGATGCGGAGATGGCTAAGGGGATAGCTGAATGGATGGAGCTAGACAGTGATGAGATCAAATGGCTATCTAAGGGCTGACCTCCCCATAGAGACCCTTAGACGGTAGTAGCCATCCATCGCGATCGCCGATGAGTTCGAATCGATAGATTCTACCTGAGGTGGGGTACTGAATGAGGGCCCATAGACTCCAATTCTCCATCGATATCAGAACCCTGAGGAGACGCTCAAGATGATCAGCTCTTGAGCTGGGCCTAGCCCTAGATGGAAGCTTCACGCCGATCCGGGTCTCAGACCCAACTTGTCCAACGTGATATTCACCTAGGGGTCTACACAGCCAGTCGAGGTCATCGGGGCGGCCATGGTAATGTAGATCCATCTCGACAGCATGGGTTAGCAGCGCCGTAGTGAGGGCCAGGTTATACTCTCTCAGGAGCTCCATCGGCTCAGGCTGATCGAAGTCTGCGAGGTAGTGCTCCTCCTCCAAGTCGGCGTAGAGACTCTCATCTAAATCTTCAGCTGTGATGCCAAATATCTCTGCAGCCTCCTCCAAGACCCTTCGCCGCTCCTCCTCAGATGTAACTCCTCGTCCTCGGGTTAGCCTGTAGACAAGTCTCCTCGCCTCAGGGGGGTCGATGAGGCTTCTCATCTGATAGATGCAGTAGCCGTCGAGGATTGTGGAGAGCCCCCTGACAAGCTTTGGATTATAGTCCATCAACTCTAACTCCTCCAGGGCCTCCCATAGTCTCCAGCGCTTCTCATCGACGTGTCTGCGGTAGATGGAGATGAGACGCTCCGCTAGAGGCAGCTCATCTCGGGCTGCGTACATCGGCCTTATACGACCTCTACGACGCCTAACCCTGAGGAGATTTTGTGGAAGTCTCATCCACGCCTCCTCCGGCTCATACCGATCTCAGCTGTCCCCCTGGATACCAGCTCTATAAGCCTCGCCCTCTTCCCACGGCGCTTCCTCAGTATGCGGCCTAGACGCTGTATGAACTCCCTGCTGCTCCCAGTGCCGCTTATTATAACGGCGATGGAGGCGTCCGGAACGTCGACGCCCTCCTCCAGAACTCGGCTAGTGACGATCCTGAGATAGCGACCCTCCCTGAAGCCGTCTAGGATCTCCTCACGCTCAGCCTTCGGCGTCCTATGAGTGATGGCGGGTATCAGCATCTCTCTGCTGATCCGGTAGACGAGGTCGTTGTATCTGGTGAAGATGAGCATCTTCTCGTCTGGATGCTCCCTCATCAATCGACGTAGATAATTAAGCTTAACCTCGGAGCCGTAGGCGATCCTCAGAGCCCTCTCCCTCGCCCTAAGCGCCCTCCTCGCCTCGGGATCCCTGCCGCTCCTCACGACGAGCCTTCGATAATCCTCGCCGCTCTCGATCCTGATCCCCCTCGCCTCGAGGAAGGAGGAATACTCCCCGAACTCCTCCTCATATCGCCTCCGCTCCTCCCTCGTCAGGGGGAGGTAGACGGTCTCTATGGTATACGGAGCAAGATAGACTCCGGCCAGGTCTTCTACGCCCAGCTCGTAGACGACACCCCCCACAAGCTCCATAAGAGCGGCGTGACCTCCATCACTCCGCTCAGGGGTCGCTGTAAGCCCGAGCCTATAGGGAGCGAGATACTCTAGGGCTATCTTGGAGTAGGTGGGCGATGGGAGGTGGTGAACCTCATCGAAGATTAGGAGCTCAAAGCGGTTCCCTAGGCTCCCCGCCCTAGTGGAGGCTGAGTCGTAGGTTGAGACTGTTATAGGCCTCAACCTTTCGCGGCCTCCGGCGACGATGCCAACATCGACATCGAAGGCTTCTTGAATCCGTTCGCACCACTGCTCAACAAGAACCAGCGTTGGAACCACAATGAGCGTAGAGACACTCAATTCCTCTATGGCCTTGAGGGCGATGACGGTCTTCCCAGCCCCAGTCGGAAGAACTATGACGCCCCTCATCCCTGCCCCCTTCCAAGCCTCCAAGGCCTCCCGCTGATAATTCCTAAGCGCAAGATCTGAAGACAGCCTAGGACAAACAAGAGGCCTCAACGCCTCATCAATAAACTCCACACCCCGCTCACGTAACTCCCTCACAACATCCCTATAGCGAATCCCAGGAGCCCTATAGGCATCTAAAGCAGGATCATACTCGGCAAAGGGAATAGGCCCACCCTCAGCTAGAAGCCATCCCCCCTCATACCTCAATTTAATCAAGTCAACTCACCAGAAGTCGCATGCGGAATAAATGTTGATCCCACCCTCAAAACAATTCTCTTCGTGGCCCTTTATAAGGAGACGCGCAGATTCAGGGTTCACGAAGTGGGTCGTAATGCTTATATGGCATTTTCTAGAGATACACATCCAGAATCCCCACAAAAGGGGTCTGAATCTCACAAAGAGAATTGAAAGTATCGCTCCATGTCGATGTTCTCAGCATCACAAATAGGAGAATCTCACAAAGAGAATTGAAAGTTATAAGCTGACCCATCTTTCCTCTCAAACTAGCAGACATGAATCTCACAAAGAGAATTGAAAGGAATAGCTTGGGGAATCCTACTATTGAGAGAGACGCTGATTTGAATCTCACAAAGAGAATTGAAAGCTCTAAAATCCGAAGGCTTCCAGGCTTAATCAGGATTCACGAATCTCACAAAGAGAATTGAAAGACGGGGCTTTATACGGGTGGGAGCCTCCCTTAGAAGCTGAATCTCACAAAGAGAATTGAAAGAAGCCAATAGCTGAGGGCCTATGGAGGCTATATCAGAGGAATCTCACAAAGAGAATTGAAAGAATCCAATCTCTCTCCGACCATCCTATCCACCGCTTATAGCTATGAATCTCACAAAGAGAATTGAAAGCGCAAGAGGCTTCAGGGTGGAGCTTCAGGCGTTAAGGCCCTGAATCTCACAAAGAGAATTGAAAGTGATCCTCAAACCCAGCCAGATAGCCCCTAAGGCCCCACGCTTCGAATCTCACAAAGAGAATTGAAAGACGCCCTATAACCGCCTTCGTCGAGGGTCATCCTGATAGCTAGAATCTCACAAAGAGAATTGAAAGTTTTAATCCACTACCCTACTTATTTTCATAGCTATGAATAAGAATCTCACAAAGAGAATTGAAAGTTTTCAACGCCTACTCTGAGGCCCATCAATTCCTTCTCTGAATCTCACAAAGAGAATTGAAAGCTTTAACGGTGAGATACTACATTAAAGTTATCGTCCCGAATCTCACAAAGAGAATTGAAAGAGTTTGACATCATAGCCCGAGTCAAGGAGCTTCAAGCTCAAGAATCTCACAAAGAGAATTGAAAGAACAACCCCATCAGAGAACATGAAAAACATCTCTATACCTGGGAATCTCACAAAGAGAATTGAAAGTAAGGGTTCTTCCAACATCCACCCACTTGATGTAGGGAATCTCACAAAGAGAATTGAAAGCGGCCTTTCAGCCATCGCCGGTTACATCTGCTTCATCCTCGGAATCTCACAAAGAGAATTGAAAGTAATCCAATTGTGTAGGCTATTGCGATTAGAACTATCCGAATCTCACAAAGAGAATTGAAAGACTCGAATGGCTCATGAAAAACTATCCAGCCGGATCAGAATCTCACAAAGAGAATTGAAAGTAATGGACAGGTCTCTAGACATGCTCAGAGAAATCCAGAGAATCTCACAAAGAGAATTGAAAGTGCCTGAAGACGCACTTGGCAGACTTGCCCGACGCGAATCTCACAAAGAGAATTGAAAGTCTCCTCTTCAGCCTCTACTCCAGCCGTTGGATAAATCGACGAATCTCACAAAGAGAATTGAAAGAACCATGAGCAGGAGCCGAGACCCTATCCCTGTGAGGCAGAATCTCACAAAGAGAATTGAAAGTCCATAGATTCTCGAAGAACCAGAACCAAATCTTTAGGAATCTCACAAAGAGAATTGAAAGTGATGATTATAACAGTTTTAATAGCTTCAAAAGGAAGAGCGGGAATCTCACAAAGAGAATTGAAAGAGAATATGACAACGGAACGCTATTTCTCAAAAAACCCTTTTGAATCTCACAAAGAGAATTGAAAGACATTTAACCACTCTTTAGTGGTTTATAATTCTTCCTCCGAATCTCACAAAGAGAATTGAAAGCCCTCTCAAGTATAGAAACCCTAGTCTCCAAGTCGCTCAGAATCTCACAAAGAGAATTGAAAGATAGGCATCTGCCGCTTGAAACGTGATGCCCAAGTTATCGAATCTCACAAAGAGAATTGAAAGCGACGATCTGCGGCGGCAGTCCGGCTCGGGACACTCCCTCCATGAATCTCACAAAGAGAATTGAAAGCTCCCGAGTGCGCTTTATCTTCGCCTCCTCAACTCTCTCAAGAATCTCAGAATCTCACAAAGAGAATTGAAAGTTCTTAATGATTTCCACAGCCTTGGGGCTGAATACAACAGGAATCTCACAAAGAGAATTGAAAGATCTATAGAGAAATCAATGTTTAACTCTTTTGTTATTTTCCTTGAATCTCACAAAGAGAATTGAAAGTGAGGTTGAGTGATCATTAATCTCCCCAGACTAGGGGAAATTTGGTGGAGAATTGGATAGATGG
>CAZEET010000052.1:0-6334 GCA_964511325.1 uncultured Candidatus Bathyarchaeia archaeon
CAGCTCCCCTTCGCCATAAGGGCCTCCGAGATGGCTGTTAAGGCCAGGGGCGACAGGCCTCTACGAATCTGCTTCGAGTGGAATGGCTGTGGGAACAGCCGCCTCGTCTACCGAGCCGCTGAGCTGGCCCTGGAGACGGGGGGTAACGTGAAATTCGATTTGAAGTGTTTCACGCCATCAGTGAGCCTCGCCCTCAGCGGCGTCTCGAATAGGCGGGCCTATGAGAACTTCAGGATGATCGCTGAGAGGCTCTATCCCGAGCGGAGGGGACTACCGGTTTTGACGGCGACGACTCTCCTAGTTCCCGGATACGTCGACGCCTATGAGGTGGAGGCCATCGCCGAGTTCATCGCCGATTTAGATGTCTCAATACCCTACAGCCTACTCATCTTCCACCCCGACTATCAGATGATGGATCTACCCATCACCCCCATGAGGCAGGTCATCGAGTGTTACAGGGCTGCGAAGAGGCATCTAGATAGGGTTCACGTCGGAAATCTACATCTCATCGGCGTCAGCTCCATGGAGCGCTTCGAAAGGATCGCCATGAAGACTGAGCTTTAGGGGTAAATGAATCTCCCATAACTCGACTCGATGCGGAGCCTGTTACCCTCTCGACTTCTCTCGCATCGACCTATGATCTTGGTTTCCACCCCATAACCCTCAGCGATGTTGATGACCTCCTCGGCGTATTCGGGGTCGACTATGACCTCGAAGCCCACACCCATGTTGAAGACCATATACATCTCCCTCCAGTTCACCTTACCCTCCCTCTGTATCAGCCTGAAGATGGGGTCAGGCTCCGGTAGGGCGTCCTTAACGTAGAGGATGCCCCTCCCCAGCCTGAGGCACTTGGTGAGGCCTCCACCGGTGTTATGAACGAGTCCATGGATTCCACCGCCCATCTCCCTTAAGGCCTTAAGGATTATTGGGGCATACAACCTCGTTGGGGAGAGTAGGGCCTCCCCCACAGTCATATCCAGCTCCTCTAGGTAGTCGTCGAAGCTATATCTACCCCTATAACGCCTCCCAGTTGGATGGGCTAGCTCAGGGTACCTCTCAACGTATTCAGCCTTCATAAGGGTGCATCTCGCCAGGGTCAGCCCATTGCACATGATGCCGCTATTCCTCTCATCCTCATAATCCGCCTCACCGCCGCTTCTGAGGCCGACTATCACATCTCCAGGGGCTATATCCTCGCCGGTGATGACCCTATCGAGGGGGACTCTCCCCAGTATGGTTCCTGAGATGTCGAGGGTTCTGAGCTGATCCGGTAGATCAGCAGTCTCTCCCCCGGAGAAGAGAAGGGGGACGCCCAGCTCCCTCAGCTTGTTGAAGACCTCCTCGAAGCCCTTAGCCGTCTCCCGTAATAGCCCCTCCCTCTCGATGATGAGGGTGTTGAAGGCGATGTAGTCGACGAAGGCGATGGGCTCCGCTCCGACGCAGATTATGTCATCGAGGTTCATCGCCACCACATCCTGGGCTAACCCCCTAAACCATGAGGGGTCTCCGGTCTCCCTCCAATGCAGATAGGCTTGAATCGGTTTGCTGCCAGCTGAGTCTGTGTGAAGAACAAGCCCCACATCGGGGTTTGAGGGGTCTCGATGGATGACGCAGAAGGCGTTGGGGTATAGGCCTCGGATCATCTCCTTGAAGGTTTCAATGCCCCTCTTCCTCACATCGACTCCAAGCTCCCTATACTTGGAGGACATGCGTCAAGAATTAGCCTCTCTATACTTATGATGCTTCGCCTGTTAGGGCTTCTCCCTCCAGGTTTTGAGGGTCTCATACCAGAGGATGATGGTGGGGACGAGGCCGAGGATCATCGCCGCGACGTTTCTCCTCGTGAACTGGGGATATTGAATTAGATAGGTGATGAGCATGGAGGTGACGAGGACGGCGTAGAAGAGGAGTCTTGGCAGTAGAAGTCCCCGGACGGCGACGAAGCGTCTCAACACTCCCACCTTCACCATCCTCGTCAACCTATAGTCGCCTCGGATGCTCTCAACGAGGCCTAGCTCCCTCAACTTGTTTAGGTGATAGGCGGCGACGCTTGGACTGCTGAATCTAAGTGCCTTTTGAACCTCCCTAACCCCGACGGTGTTTCTCCTACTCCTCAAAAGGTAGAGATAGACGAGTAGGGTTTTACCCCTCAGCTCCGCCTCTAGGAGCTCCTCATCTCTCGAGGCCATGTCACCCAGCCTCTAGGAGGTTGAGGAGGGCTAGGGTTGCATAGATTGCCTCCTCCGTTCTCACCGTCTCACATCCCTGATTTGGTATGGTGTTTATCGTATAGTGGAAGGCCTCCTCCAGAGTGAGTCCTTCGCCCTTTAGGAGCTCTTTCAACCCCCTTCTCGGTGATCCGAAGGCTATGAGGACCCTCCTCGACTGCTTCCAGCTCTTCTCAAGCTGCCCCTCGACGATGGGGTAGGGGACCCCGTATCTAGATGTGGCTATCGCTAGATCGAAGCCGCCCTCCATAGCTAACCTCCCTACTCCCCTTCTATACTGATGGATCTCAAATCCCCAATAGATCTCAACCTCTTCTCGATCTATGAAGATGCCCTCAGGTTCGGAGCCTGGTTTGATGATCCTCACTGTCGCCCTCCCCGTCGGAGATGGGGGTCTCCCCCTAACCTTTATAGGCCTGTCCACGCCGACGTCGACGAGGTAGGCGTCTCGAACGCTTGAGAGAACCAGGCCCTCCCTAACCTCACCGGGTTCAAGCTCCTCAGCCTTCTTCCTCAATGGATGATGAGGTGTCCTAAGCGGCGGCAGTATGCCGACGTATCTGAGCTCAGCCATCATACCGAACATGAGGCGCCGTAGATATTGTGGGGTCTCCATATATCGGAGGATGAGACCTATCAGTCGACTCTCATCTGGGCGGTCTCTATAGATGTAGATGTCGTCAACCCTGAAGAGGGCGGCCGCCCTGCCTACGTGGCCTATGACAGCCGTCTTCTCCCGTAGATGAGGTATCTCCGATACGAGGGAGGAGGGTATGGCGATGGATAGTCTATGCTTCCTCCGTGAAGGCTGAACCATCACTCCACCCTCTTCAAAAGCTCTATGGACTCCGTGGTGGAGGGATCAAAGCCGTAGAGGAGCGCGAGGTAGATCGACGTATAGTCCCCGATATAGAGGGCTGACAGCATCCTAGATAGAAGCCCTCTCCCCCTAGCCCATAGCTCTAAAACCCTCCCAAATTTCTCCTCGAGCAGTCTCTTGAAGGCCTCGATCCTACGCCTCAGCCTAGACTCCTCGCCGGGATCTCTGAGAATGACGGCTGCTATTCCCCTCAGCAGCTCCTCAGGTCCCTCGCGGCCCATAATGGCGTTGTGAAAACCCTCCGGAAGCGATGTCGAGCAGGCTGGGAGCTTGCTATTCTCATTAAGCTGGGTTCTAAACCTATAGGCGACGGCCCCTAGACATCGGGGGGCGTAGATATAGGGTATGAACCCCCTCAGCTTCAAGGCTAGAGCCTTAGCCTCATTCCTCTCCGGGGGCGCCTCGGGTGTCAGCTTCGATTTAAGCTCCTCTAAAACCCCTATGGCCTCCTCCAGTTCATGCCAGGGGGCTTCGACGCCGATCCTCCTCAGGGTCATGGCTACAGAGAAGAGCTGCTGGGGTAGTGCTGCCCTAGGCTTTAAGCCGATGGGCAGTTTGATCAGCGGGATCTCCCTTTTCTCCGACAGCCTTTTCAACACTCCATTCGATGTGACGGTGAGTATTGGGCATCCCCTCTCCAAGGCTTCCTCAAAGGCTGAGAGGGTTTCCTCCGTGTTTCCCGAGTAACTCACGGCTATTATGAGGATCTCATCATCTATGAAGCCTGGTAGATGATAGCCGGCTGAGACGTATACTGGCGTCGACGAGTCTAGGAGCCAATCTCTCAGGAGGAGCCCTCCTATCGCTGAGCCTCCCATGCCGGCTATGACTATGCATCTAGGCTTGAAGCCTTCCAGGCCGCGGAGCTCGACGGCCTCGCCTAGCCTTATGCCCTCTTTACAGCCCTCTGGGAACTCCTCTAGAGCTTCTATAAGTGCTCCACCCTGCTTCCTTATGGCTTTGGGCTCCTCTAGGATGTTGGCCATCGATTTATCCTCCGTCTCCAGGGATAAAAGTCGTGGAGGTGAACCTAAAAAAGGGATGGGATTTTTACTCCTCGACAGTTATAGCCTCATTCGGGCAGGCTGCTTCACAGGCTCTACAGACGACGCATTCATCAGGGTTTGCGACGACGACCTTGTCCCCCTGAACCTCATAGACGCCCATGGGACAGGTGCTTACACAGGTCTGGCAGAAGGTGCATTTCTCATAGTCTATCGTTATAGTCGGCATATCAGACCCCTCTTTAAATCAGTTAAGTTTCCAGCAGTCGGTTAAATTGTTTTCGGGTATTATAACGGGGCTATAATTTTTTCAAGATGTTACTAGTAGCCTTAACGCCTGGGCTGTCCCCTCAGGGCTGCTATAGCCTCCTCGATCCTCCTTATGGCTTTCCTACGCAGCTCTATGTGTTCCCTCCTCCTAGCCAGGTAGTCCCTCCTAGAGATTCGTCTCCTCCTCAGCCTACGTTCAAGGCTTCTGATGGCGGTCATAATTCCCTCCAGCTCCTCCTCAGCTTTCCTCAGCTCCTCCAACTCCTCCGAGAGCTCGGGCCTCTCCTCCATCAGCCTCGCCTCGAGGCGTTTCAGACGTCTTGAGAGCTCCATCAACCTTCTATGGGTCTCCGCGGACTCTCTCTCGAAGCGCTCCCGCCCGATCTCCTTCCTCTCCAGCTCCCCTTCGAGCTCCTCCAGCTCGACGAGCAGCCCTATACGTCGATCATATAGCTCTAGGAACTCCTCAAGCATCGTCGGCTTCTCTTCGACCTCCACCTCCCTCCGTCTTCTGACGGGGATGAGTATGAGAGCCGAGATTGCAGCTATCAGGAAGCTCCATAGCATCGGTCTCAATAGAAGCCAGAAGGATGTCCACCTATAATCAATGGAGATCGCCGCCCTCTCTAAAGGGGCAACCTCACCTAGTGGTATTGAAACCCTATAGGAGAGATATGAGCTCCTCCTCACCTCCCCCTCGGGTTGATGAGCCGTCGGGATTCCCCCATCCGGGAGCTGAACCTCTATCGAGGCCTGAGAGATGTAGCAGGGTGGATGGGTGAGATTATATATCAACCTATACCTCGATTTGGTTCCCGTTATGAGTCCCCGCTTTGGCAGGGTGTATCTAAGGGTGAAGCTCCATCTCTCATCGACTCTAACAGTCGATCGGGGATGGATATAGACGTCGACGCCGTTATCATGGATTCTGCTGCTCACCTTTAGGGGGCCAGCCCTATCATAGGCCCTGATGTTCCTCGCCCCCCTGGGAAGATCTACATGGAACTTCTCGAGGTTTCCATCCATATTTATGATGGTGTAATCCTCCTCGACGCCTATTCCCCAGCCTATCCGCATCCTCACCTCCATAGACTCTATTCTAATTGGATGTCCCTCACTCGGTGATGGCGTGTATTCGATGGCGGCTACGATGGGTTGGAGGGCATCAAGCGAGTTCTCCGATATGAGGCTTAGAAGGCCTCGGCCATCCATCGTGGAGTTAGAGATGGATAGGGGGGAATCAACATCCAGGAGCTCCGATCCCTCGGGCAGATATGCCCTAAAGGTGAGGTGGGTGATGTTCCAATCGGTGGGGTTTAGGGGATCGTCGGCGAGGGCTGGATATAGGGGTATTTCGAGCAGATAGTTTCCATCTCCCCACTCCACCTCATTGGCGTAGAGGTATGAGGCCCTCAATCTATAGAGGCCTCCATCGGCTGCGGGGAGGTGGATCACAAACCACCTGACTCCCTCCGTCTCTAAGGCCTCAAATTCGAGGGGCTTCCACCCCTCTGCCTCGTGGAGCTGGAAGGTCGCTTTTTCCTCTCTCCATCCCTCCGGCTGCCCGATGTAGAGGGCGGTGATCGTCGCCGCTCTCAGGGTTATGGTGTCATTGATGAAAAGGACTCCCCCAGGTTGGAGCTCCACATATCTCTCTACACCGATTCCATCAATGGATTGATGGGCCGCCGTCGGCGTAGATAATAGGAGAAGGACGATGAGGATCGGAGGCGTCAGAGACATCGCGAGTATATGGTGGATTGATTTTTTAAAAAGTGGTTTCCCTTGAGCTTCATGAGACGCTTCAAAAAGCGTCTAAACGGCGTCATAAGGTTCATCATAACACTTTTTATCCACTCCTCTCCTCTTTGAATCGGTGCTATGCTTGGATCTAGAGCTGACGCCTAGGATGCTGGTGAGGGAGGCGATGACCAGCCCCGTCATAACCG
>CAZEET010000053.1:0-6207 GCA_964511325.1 uncultured Candidatus Bathyarchaeia archaeon
CGACCGAGCCTAGGTACCATGGGTTCTCGAGTCTGAGGCGTGGGTGGTACCTACCAGCTATCACCAGGACGGCGTCTACACCCCTTGCCAGGAGCTTTGAGAATGCCTCTATCAGTTGTTCGACTCCCTTGCCCGGTATCACGAAGCCGGAGAACAGTATCACATGTCCTTTCAGGCCGAGCTTACGCTTGGCACCTCTAACGGTCTTAGGCGGGTACACTCCATGGGGGATTACTCTAATCTTATCTTTGTCGAACCCATACTGTTCCACCAGGGCCTTCTTCATAAGATGCTTATGCACTATCACGGCGTCCGATAGGAGTCCTATGAGCCTCGTCACGAAGGCTGTCAGACCCCTCTTGAGGGAGGCGAACCTGCGTCCTACGCCGTGCTCGTAGAAGAACCTGCCCGTTGCCTTGTCGAGGAGTATCACGCTGTGCATGGTCACGACGACGGGTCTTCTCAGGAACCTAAGAAGGATGAGCAGGAGCGGAAACAGGGCCGAATACTTTCTGGCGCCGTATACCAGGTACTCATGCTGGACGTGAATCACGTCGGGGTGCTCGTGGACCACGGCCCAGAACATCTTCAGGAAGCACGTCAGCGTGTGCCTTCTCCAACACCTGACAACCTTAGCTCCATCCCTATGTTCGACGCTCGGCCCATCCGTCTGGTTCGCAACGACCGAGACCTCGACGTGTTTCGATAGCTCCGACACGAGGCCCCTGGAGTAGACGGCCACACCGCACATGTCCGGCGGGTATGGTGTTATCACACAGCACCTCATCACGACACCAGCTTGGCCTTGAGGAGCTTCAGGGCCGTCCTGACGGGCTGAGCCATCATCGTCGGTATGGTCTCGCAGGTGTTGCAGCATATCGGACACTTCTCAGCCTCAACGAGCTGCCTAACCCTCCTCCTACCCTCACTCTCGAAAAGAGCCTCGAAGTCGTATCCAAGCTCCCTCAGGTTCCCGACACGAAGCTCGGATATGGTGCAGGGGTAGACGTTCCCGTACGGGTCGAGGAAGTACCTGACCTTAGCGGCCATGCAGGGCAACACCTGTCTTCCAGGGTTCTTAAGCCACTCTGAGAGGAGTACGTAGAACATTTTTCTCCCGAACGTGAGAGCAGAGCCTCTGCCGACGACCCTGATGGCCTCAGGGATGCATGCCATGAGCTTCCTCCTGAACTCCTCCACGTCCACGTCCCTGGAGAGCTCGTAGTTCTTGTACAGCTGACCGACGAACCAGACGCAGAAGCTCGGCTCTCCACCGTACTCGTCCACGACCCTCTCCACCTCGGCGAACACCTCGCCTATTCTGTTGATGTTGTAAGGTGAGCACACCGTCACGGTCCCGAACTCCAGGTTGCTGTAAGAGTCCATGAGCCTGTGAACGGCCTCTATGGTCTCCATAGCCCTGTCGTAGGCGCCCTTGATTCCACGTATGCGGTCGTGTATCTCCTTGGGTCCGTCGAGGCTGACGAGCTGTATAAGCTTGAACCTCCACCCCTCCCCACGGTGTCTCTCCATGAAGGCCCTCAGTGTTGCCTCGGTGACATCTGGAAGCTGGCCGTTGGTCGTTATGTAGAGCATCTTCAGCTTGGGCTGCGTGGACGCTATGGCCGTCAACACGTCCGCGAGGTCCCTCCTCATGTAGGGCTCCCCGCCGGTTATCCCTACGATGGAGAAACCCTTGTACGAGGAGAATATCCTCTTAATCTCCTCGACCGTGAGCTCCTCCCTAACCTTCTCCGGCTTCTTGAGGTAGTACTTCCACACGCTACACTGTACGCACCTGCAGTTGCACATGTTCGTAACCGCGAAGTCTATGTCGAACGGTCTGTCCCTCACACGGCTCATCACTGCGTCGAACAGAACGCTGACCACTTCGGCTTCACCCCTTCAACGCGAGTATCTTGACGCTGCTCGCGAGCGGTGTGGGGGCCTTAAGCTTGAAGTACCTGTCGAACACCGTGGGCGGAACAGGCAGGATTAGGAACGGCTCGGTCAGAACATTCTTGAAGCCCGTCTCCAAGAGAAGCCTACGCCACTCCTCGGGGGCCTTTACAGATGGATGGTGATTTCGAGTTTCGCCTGCAAGAACGTAAACGAACACGTACGAGATTGGGCTTACGTCCAATCTACTGGGGGCCGTGGTCGCAAGGAACACACCGTCCGCTGTCAGGAGCTCATACATGTTCCTTAAGGCTTCCTCAGGATTCGTTAGGTGCTCCAGAGTTTCGAAGCACGTCACCAGGTAGAATACTCCAGCTTTAAAGGGCGGTCTTATACCGTCGCCCATAACCAAGCCCTTTATACCCTCTTTTCTACCCGCCCTCAAGGCGTATTCCGACAGGTCGAGCCCATACGCCTCGTACCCCAAAGACCTGAGCATGTCAGTCACGAATCCATAAGCGCACCCCACGTCGAGCGCTCTCTTCCCCTCTCCGCTCAGGAGACTCCAGGGAACATGTCCGTCCGCCCACTTCAGCACGTCCATGTAGAGCCTGACTATGGCCCTCCTCTTCCTACCGTACTTATACCGCCCCTCAAAGTAGGCCCTACCGTACTCCTCCATCCCCACCTCCCCCCTCACGACGCCTCAAACCTCTGACCAGGTACACGGCCGCCCACAGGTACGTCGGTATGCTGAGGGCGTAGCCGAGGAGCTCATCCCAGCTGAGGTCGTACTTGAAGGTCACATCGACCGGATACTGAACCCCGTCCGGAATCGTCACGTACATGAACCCGGGCCCAGCCTCATGTATCGTAAGCCTGAACTTCCTGCCAGCCCCGTCCACGAGGACGGCTCTCCAGTTCTTGAACATGTACTCTTTGAACAGGATTCCGCGGGCAGGCTCGTGGACGTGTACGACCACCTTCTCTGGGTTGGGTCTCTCGAAGTCGTAGCTTACCATCCCGAACTCCGACCTGCCGGAAGCCCAGGCTATGAGCCTGAACCAGAGCAGAGACTCCCAGTAGTTCCTGTAGCAACATACGTGGTACGGGAGGTTCATCCCGCACCAGACGACTCTTCCACCACCGTATTCGCCGACGGCTATGACAGGGTAGCCCTCCTCGTAGAGGATGGGTGTAGCCCAATCCCTGACCGACTCGTTGTCCGAGTAGGACATCCCCCACGGGCTCTCACCGTACAGGGGGGGCGAGAAAAGGTCGAACCTTATGCCCTCGGTTATCTCGTTCCGTACGTAGGTGAGGTTCCAGGTGCTCCCGAAGCCTGACGCGTGTGTGGACTCGACCGGACAGGGCGCTGGTATGAACGTGGAACTCGAGTCGGGAGAGTACCCCGTCTCTATCACAAGGTTTCCGCCGTTCATCACGTACTCCATGAGTATCGACCATGCCCTAACCCTGTCGTGCCACCTGTACCCCCGGATCAGAACGACGTCGTACTCGAGCAGGTCATCGACATCGTAGTCGTCTATGTACCGACTTCCGCGTATCACGACTACGTATAGGCTGTTTGAGTTCGAGTACATCAACGCCGTGAAAGCGTCGGAATAGGCGTTCTCGTCTCCTATGACGAGTAGGCTGACGGCGTTGGAGGCGACGACTATGGGCGTGGCGTTCCTGTACGTGAACTCGTAATAGTGTTCAAACCGTCCGGTAAGCTCGTAAAGGTCAGGCCTCTCGAGGAACTTCTCATGATGTGTCATATCAGTTCCTTCTATGTACATGTCATCCCTAGCCAGTATCCACTTGATGCCCCACCAATCCAACAGGAAGTTCGTCTTGTTATACTCATCCGACTCGTAGTACACGAGCGAATACAGGCCGTAAAACTCGGGTCTCGTAAGCCCCTGCCCGTAATACTCCCTCGTCTGCGGTACGTCATACACGTAGTTAAACCACTGCCCAGCATACTCGTACAGTCCAGCCACTCCAGCCCTGTACCTGTAGTCGCTCTCCGGAATGCTCAGCCCACTCTTCACAGAGCTGAAAGGGTCGTATCTGTTGCCGAAGAGGCCTATGAACTTACGGTTGAACGAGCCTAGACCACCAGGAGAAGTCGCGATGTGAAACACGACAGAGAAGGCCATCAAGGAGACGACGACCACTGCGAGAGACTTACGGTTGGACTTACACAAGCCTTTAAGCAGGTACGTGGAAGCCGGTATCAGGCAAAAGGTCAGGCCTATGGTGGCGCTCTCGGGGTCGAGCTTCTGGGTTGAGAACGAGTATATGAGGAACAGGGTGACGAAGGACCAGAGGATGACCTTCCTCTTCATCTCGAGCTGAACTTTCCCGACGGCCGACGCTAAGAGTAGTACCACAGTCAGGGGGAGTATTATGGGGTTTGGATAAGTTCCCTGAGCATCTGATGAGAACTTTATGATGGGGTTCACGAAACGCTCCAGGGGTGTCTTGAGAACAAGCGGGTTGGGTGGTAAGGGGGATACGAACGGTATCACAAACCAGGCGGAACACAAAAACGTCAACAAGACTATCTTAAACAGCATCTTCGCCTTCCCCCCTACCCCCTCCCCCAAGAATACGCAAAGCAAGCACACGCTGACAAGCGCGAGTGCCCCAAAGGACGGGTGGAACAACGTGGACAGGGCGACGAACAGCGACGTGAGGACCACGTCAGAGGTGGTTTTCCTCTTGACCGCCCTCATGGCAGCGAACAGCGAGAGGGCGTAGAACGCAGCTGAGGGCACCCTTGCGAACAAACCTATGATGGTATAGAGCTTCCAAAGCGACGGCGTAGCGAGGGCCATCGTCGTAGCCAGCAGAGACAGCCCCCTGTCGTCGGTCAACTCCCTGATGAACGCGTATATCCCAACTCCGACCAGCCAGAAACTCGCTCCCATGATTACCACAACGGCCTCCGTCGTGGCTACGTGAAAAGCCTTGGCGACCACGGACGTGATGATATAGAAGAGTGGGGGATACCATCTGAACAGGGGCATACCAGAGCCCCAGAGGTGGTTCCACCTTATGTGAGGCCAGTACGTAGACACGAACCGTATCTTCGCCATGTGAGACAACGCGTCGTTGCCCGGTGGTATCGGGTGCATCCTCCACGCGCCCAACGATACGCCCATCAGAAATGTTATGACGGCTATCACCGCGTAATCCACAGCCCTCAAAAGCCCCCTCATCCTCCCCTCCATACCCAACCTACACTCAGGAGGTAATTCCATATAAAGGCGACAAGTACGGCGAAAACGTTCGAGATGAGGTAGTGTACGCCGAACACCTCCGTCAGGAGCGTCAGCACCCCGAGGGCTATCAGTATTCCCGCCACCCTGCTCAGGTTGAACTTCAGAAACCTCCTGAAACGCTCAAACCGTCCCATAACGGCCCTATCCTTGAAAGTCCAAACCTCGTTCCAGCAAAAATTGTTTATTATCGCCACCTCGGCCCCTAAAGCAGCCGACAGGACGTAGTGCAGGCCGAGGAGCTCCGTGAACAGCCAGAGGACGAACTCGTTTACTCCCATGCCGCTTAGCCCTACTATGAAGAACTTGAGGACCCTTCTGAACTCCCCCTCCCTGAAGAAAGCCCTGAGTATGAACCCGAGAAAACTCGTTATCTCCCCAAAGCCTAACTTACTCCTACCGGCCACACGGTTCACGAACCTTATCGGAACCTCGACGACCCTGAAGCCCATCCTACGCGCCCTCAGGACGGCCTCAACCTGGAAGCTGAAGCCCGCCTCCCCGGCCTCAGACAAGACGGCCCTGGCAACCTCCACCCCGTAGCACCTGAACCCCGAGGTGGCGTCCCTGACGTCCAGCCCGAGGGCCAGGTTCGCCAGGGAGTTGGCTGTGGCAGAGATAAGCCTCCTGTGAACTCCCCATCCTTCTATGACGCCTCCGCCTACGTACCTGCTGCCCACGACGAGCGTCTTGGGGTCGCACGCCTCAACGAGCTTCGGAATCTCATGGGGATCATGCGACAAATCCGCGTCCATCGTCACCACGGCGTCGAGCGTGGGCTCGGTTTCCAGGGCCTTCCTGATTCCGTCCCTTATGGCGCTCCCAATACCGAGCTTCCTACCCCTCTGCACCAGGACTATGTTCCCATACCTCTCGGAGAGCTCCTCGACCTTCTCCACCGTGCCGTCCGTGGAGCCGTCGTCCACCACGACGACCCCGCTGGCCCCAGCCTCCTCCACACCCTCAATGACCTCGACTATGGTGTCTGCCTCGTTGTACGTCGGTATGACCACGTAGA
>CAZEET010000054.1:0-4559 GCA_964511325.1 uncultured Candidatus Bathyarchaeia archaeon
GGTCAAAGGGGGACCCCGCAATTATTAGAACGGTATAACGGTATTGGAGCAGACCGGTTTCTTCCTGGGCTGAAACGTTGAACTGTAGCTTTTTTGGTTTCTTTCTGTATTATTTTGTTCTGGGCGATATTGTAAGAAGATTTGAGAAGCAGATGATCAGGCTTAAGGAAAGGCGGGGGAACGAATGTCGCTAGAGCCGGCCGTGAAAAAGGAAATAAGGCTTAATAATTAGTTTTACTTAGTCATGCTGCGGGTGGACTGGGTTTGACTCTTAAGCTGAAGGTCGGCAGGAAAGGCTACATCATCCTGCCCAAGGCCATCCGTGAAGCTGTAGGCATCGATGAAGGCGACGAGGTCATCGTGGAGATTAGGGACGGCATCGTGCTCAAGCCCGCTAAAAGAAGCGTCGATGTCGGTAAGCTGAGAGAATCCTTGAGGAAGCACGCTGAGATCCTAAGGGGAGTACACGGTAGGAGGGAGCCTAGGCCAGGCGAGTTGGCGCAAGCGTACCTTGAAGAGGAGTTCGAGCGTTGAAGGCATTCATAGACGCTCCACTCTTCATATACCTCAACACGCTAGCCAATCTGAGGCATAGAGCTCTATACGAGAATTTCTACGTGGAAATCCTAACTAAATACAAACCCTACACCGATGTGCTGGTGCTCGACGAGTTGATCTACGTCTCCAAAAGGAAGTACAACATCCCGTATAACATCTCAATAGAATTCACGGAGACAAACATCCTCCCCTACGTTACCGTGCTCAACCTGGGTGAAGAAGAATACAAGTACGCCGCAGAAATAATCACTAAACATGACCTAAAACCCTCGGATGCCCTCCATGTGGGTGCAATGATAAACAACGATATCACGCTGATAGTTAGCGAGGACGGGGAATTCGACCGCGTCCCAGCTGTGAAAAGATTATGGATAGAGCGATGAGAACTACAAGCCGGTGTGAATAGTTTTCAGGTCAAGACTGGGTGAGTACAAATGTCTGAAGAACTAGGCGTTAGGGGTATGAGTGTGCTGGAAGATAAGGTTGAGGAGTTGGCTACGCTTTTTGAAAAGGAGGAGAGGCTAGCGAGGCTTGAAGGTGCGGTTGAGCAGACGGATAAAAGGCTGGCCTCCATTGAAGGCAGGTTAAACCACATAGAGACAAGACTGGAAGAGCTTAGGGAGGGGATGGTCAAGAATTTCAGATGGACTATAGGCACAATGCCTTCAATACTCATGCCGAAATCCTAAAATAGAATTTTTCAACCCAATCCTGCGGAGCGCATACTTCGCCGTTAAAGACTTATCCCGCGGCGCCTCACTTTAAGCTTCAACTCTCCCCTTAGACCAAAATAATGTCTCTCTCGGGTAATTATACAAGTTTGAGTGGAAAAAGTTTTTAAATATCATTAAATATGGGCAAATTTGGTTATGAGTAACGAAAAATGTGTGCAGGAGTACTCTTGGACCGCGCCCATCCAGCTGGCCCTCCTCGAGAAGCCGCTACGCATCACGGGAATCGCCATACACGCAGGCATGACCAGGAACTGGCACATCTTTCTCGAGGACGAGCTGAAGGCGGCCGCGGAGACGCTGAAGGGTAAGCCCGTCTACTACGAGCACGTCTCCGCTGACAGGGCTATCGGCAGGGTCGTGGACGCTTGGTGGGACGACGACGTTAGGGGCATAAGGTACGTCGCCGACATCTGGGACGAGGACGCGGCCGAGAAGATCCGCAGGGGCCTGATACAGCACGTCTCCATCGCGGCCGACTACCAGCGCCTCGACCAGGTTGACGGTGTCGTACCCCGCGGATTGAGGTTCAGGGAGCTCTCGCTGGTGGCAGTGCCAGGCGACCCACGCACCAACATCCAGGTCGTGGAGAGCCTGTTCGAGGCCATGTCACGGCCTCTGTCTGAGCGCGTCGTCAGGTTCGAGGAGACGCCGCCCGCCCCGGAGGACAGGGAGTGGGACGCGGACGCTGCTGAGCAGCGTATCCGTAAGTGGGCTTCCTCGGACGGGTCGGGCGACAAGGACAAGATCGACTGGTCTAAGTACCGTAGGGCGTTCGCCTGGTATGACCCCGAACACGCGGACGACTTCGGCGGGTACAAGCTACCCCACCACGACGTCATCGACGGAGAGCTCCGCGTCGTCTGGCGCGGTGTCGTAGCGGCCATGCAGGCCCTCCTGGGAGCTCGTGGAGGGGTGGACATACCCGAAGAGGACAGGCTAGGCGTCTATCGCCACTTGGCCGGCCACTACAGGCAGTTCGGCAGAGAGCCTCCTGCATTCCACGAGGCCAAGCAAGCTGAGGAGAAGGCCAAGGAGGCCGAAGGGACAGGGGAGGAGGTCAGAGAGCAGGAAGAGCTCACATGTGCCATATGCGGCCGCAGGCTCGCACCGCCCTACATCCGTGTGGACGGAGGCCTACACGTCCACCTGACCTGCCTCGAGAGGGCTAGGGAGGTCTTGGCGGCTCTCGGGGAGCTCCAGGCAAGTAAGTCACGCTCCTCTCCACCCGAGAGGGAGGGGGGCATGTCTGACCCGCCTCTAAGGCCCGCCGGGGGCGGGGATGAGGGAACCGTGGAGGCGGGTAAAGGGGAAGAGGGAGGTGAGAACGTGAGCGAGAAGGAAGTTGAGGTCGAAGAGGCCAAGGTTGAGGAAGCCGTCGAGGAGGCCAAGGACGATGAGGTGAGCGTCCTGCCGCAGAACGAGTCCAACGACCCCAGGGAGGAGGTTGCGAAGCTTCTCAGGGAGGCTGTGACGAGCTCCAGCGCCGCCGCGGCGATACCGCAGGTCTGGGTCCCAGAGATCTCGAGGAAGCCTGCGGGGCTGATAGCGAACATAGGCGACTACGTCAAGGTCTACCCGCAGATAGAGGGCAAGCCCGGCGACAGGGTTAAGATTCCGAAGCTGACCTCAATCGAGTTTGCGGAGCTTACTGAGGCCACGGCTCCGAGCGAGGCGACCATACCGATCGATGCGGTCGAGGTTACGCTGAAGGAGTACGGGGCTCTGGCCAAGATAAGCTACGCCGTGCTGGAGGACGTGAACGCGGACGTCGTCGCCTCGCTCGAGGAGAGCTTCGAGGAGGCCGCGAAGCTGGCCGAGGACGCCTACATACTGTCGAAGCTCGATGCGATTGCCGACGAGAACCTGGCGGCCCACATCTGGGGTGGAGACGCCACGGGTACGGCCGACATAGACGCCGCAGACGTGTTTACTCCGGATCTCGTGGCGAAGGCCATCGGGGCGATAATGGCCAAGGGCTACGCCGTCAAGCCTGGAGATCTCCTGCTTGTGCTCCATCCAAAGCAGTACGAAGACCTGCTGAGGAACGAGCAGTTCACCAACGCGGCCAGGCTAGGCTCGCCGGACGTCGTCAAAACTGGGCAGATTTCGAGCTACATGGGTGTGGACATAGTCGTCTCGACTAAGGTGCCGATAACCGCCAAGGACAGCGTGGCTACAGGCGAGCCCGCCGTGGATGTGTACCACGCTTTCGTCCTGAAGAAGGATGCTGTTGCGCTTGTGCCTAAGAGGACGCTGCTGATAGAGACGGAGAGGAAGACTGCTGAACGCGTCTTGCAGCTGATGGCTACGCACAGGTTCGGAGCAGAGGCCTTGTTCCCGGACGCTGTGGTCAAGATAAGCACGGCTTAGCCGCCGAGCCCTCCAGCATTTTTTCACCGTGGTTGAGGGGGTGAGCGAGGGATGGGAAAGAGGGTCTACACTCTGAGGGATGTGCTGGGTGAGGCTCAGCCGTTTGAGGGTGAGCAGGTGCCTATAGCGGACATACTGAACGAGCCGATTACGGTACTCGACCTACACACGTATCCGAGCGTCTTCAGAGAGGGCGAATACGCGGTCGTCCAGGCAGAGCACAGGGGACGGAAGATCGTGTTCAGGACAGGCGCCGTCGTCCTGCTGAAAATATTCAAGAAGGCGAAGGAGAAGGGCTGTCTCCCGCTTCGGCTGAAGATAGTGAAACGGAAACGGTACTACGAGGCCGAGGAGGCCTAAAAATGCAGAGCAAGGAGATCAGCTTCCGCGTTCCGGGGTGGATGCACAGGCAGATGATCGAGATGTACACGAGGCTGCTGAGAGAGGCTGTTGAGGCAGGCTGGTCGGGTGGGGTCAGCCGAAGCGCCTTCTACCGCGCCGTCATGCTACTCGGCCTACGGCAGGTCGAGAGGATGAGCTATCAAGAGTTCGACAAGCTCCTGCGTGAGGAGGGCCTGCGATGACGTACTGTAGCCGAGACGACGTCAAGCAGAGGCTCGGCATCCCCCTGGACGACACGAGCGTGGACGCCGAGATAGACGCCGTCATCTCCGAGGCCAAGGCTTTCATAGACGCCAAGCTGACCGGCGAGCTCGGGCAGATCCCCTTCGACGAGTCGAATGTGCCCGACATAATCCGGTACGCCTGCGCCGACCTCGCCGCCGCGTTCTTCAGAGCCAGACGGAGTCCGGACAAGCGGGACGTGTTCTGGGAGATGGGGTTGGAGAAGCTCGACGCGTACGTTGAGCAGATGACGTGGGTGGTGAAAGTATGATA
>CAZEET010000054.1:4659-6197 GCA_964511325.1 uncultured Candidatus Bathyarchaeia archaeon
GCGCCCCCTGCGGGATGTCTCCGGGGCTGTCCTGAGCCCAGGAGAGGCCTCCCCGTCTCGCAGGGGGTGGGGGAGAGCCCCAAGAGGTGTGAGGAGGTGAGAGTGAGTGGTTAGGTATGTAGCTCTTGGGAAGGAAAGCTCGTTTGGGGCAGAGGCGAGTCCGACGCGGTACATCGACTTGGCCAGAGAATCGTTCACCACCCGTCACGACTGGATCATCCCAGAGCTCGCGAGCGCCAGGTGGCCGAAATACGCGTTGAAGGGTCCCATCAGGGTCGAAGGTTCACTGGACATGTACGTCAGGCCTGACAACATCGGAGAGGTACTGCTGGCCGCCCTCGGCTCCGTGAACACAAGCCAGCCCGACGCCACGAACGCCCCCAGCGTCTACCTCCACGAGTTCACGCCCGCCGACTCCCTGCCGAGCTACACCATCCACGTAGTCAGCGAGGTCACAGGCCGTAAGTTCCTGGGCTGTGTGGTGAGGAGGCTTGAGCTGACCGTCGCGGCCGGGGCGGAGCTCCTCGGAGCGTCTCTGGACGTGGTCGGCAAGGAGGAGCAGGCTCTTACGCCTGGGACGCCCAGCTTCTCGACGCTGCCTTTCTTCAGCTTCGCCGACCTCGTCGAGTTCCTGGTGGGCGGCTCCGCAGTGTCCGTCAGAGCCCTAAGCGTCAGAATCGAGAACGACCTGGTGGACGACTTCTACAGGCTTGGCGACAGAACCCTGCCTGAAATTCCTGTCAGGGGCTTCAACGTCGAGGGTAGCTTCGACGTACAGTTTAAGGATCGCACGCATCTGGACAGGTTCCTGAACGCCGAGGAGACGAGCATAAAGGCGACCTTCAGGGGGCCCGAAATCGAGGGCGGATACTGTAACGAGCTCGTCATAGACCTTCCGCGGGTCGTCTACACCGCCGCGGGGGCGAACATAGACCGGAGGGAGGTCATGGTCGAGGGCGTCGAGTTCAGGGCGCTCTACGACGAGTCGGCCGGCTACATCGTGAAGATATCGCTACAGAACGCGGTGAGCGGGTACTGAGGGGGTGAAAAACGATGAGTGAGTTCGTTCCCGGTGCGCCGACCGGCTACATACGGCTTCTGAGGGAAATCGCGGGCGTGTTTCTGAGGAGGAAGGTTGAAGCAAAGTTCCACAGCGCCAGCATACCCGCCGGAGAAGAGAGTACAATGGCGGAGCTCGATGGCCCGGGCGTCCTCGAGTTCGTCATATTCACGGTTGTGGGCTCCTCGACGGATGCGAGGAAGAGCAGGGTCGTCGTCGAACGCGACGGGGAGAGGATAGAGTATCCGACGATACAGGAGGTTGGGTGGACTACGGGTAGCTGGAACACGCCCAAGATATTCGTGTCCGGCTGGGACGACTCAGCATACTCGTACAGCATGGGCCTCGAGCTCTCCATGGGCTTCAGGAAGAGTTGCGTCGTCAAGATAGCCAACGGAGACCAGGCGAACGGTGTAAGTTGCAACTGCATAGTGATGCACGCCAAGGTGGAGGGCTGATGAAGACGCTTAGACTCGAC
>CAZEET010000055.1:0-6078 GCA_964511325.1 uncultured Candidatus Bathyarchaeia archaeon
CATGAGTTATTGGAGGTCTAAACAATGATATAACTAGGAGTAGGAGAAGTGGGAGTGATCTAAGGTTATGTTTCAATCGTTGTATCCTCCCTGCGATCTCCGTACCAGATTATTCATCAAAGGGGTGGGAGATTTAACTATAATGTGGGTGATGTTCTTTGATGGCTGTGGAGCGGGTTCTTAAGGTCCTAGAGGATTTAGAGAATCCAACTGTGAGGGATATGATAGATAGGCTTGTTGAGGAGGGTATGGGCTTCGATGAGGCCGCCTTAGGGCTTTATCTCGCCTGGAAGAAGGGAGAGATAGAACTACTTGAGCCTCAACCCCCTGAGAACTTTATGGGATACATGTTATCTCTGAGGAGCCTTTGGTTCTGGCTGCTATCATCCCTCATCGCTGTGAGTCTCTCCCTCGTATTCCTTGTATCGAGGCCTCCATTAGTCTATGTTAGATATATATTGGGATCCATCTTTGTTCTATATCTCCCTGGCTCTATGTTGATTGAAGCCCTGTATCCTAGAGGTGAAGAATTGGAGCCCTTAGAGAGGTTGGCTCTATCTATAGGTTTGAGTCTTGCAGTTGTCCCCCTCATAGGGCTCGTTCTAAACTATACTCCCTGGGGAATTAGGCTCACACCAGTATCCATAAGCTTAGCAATATTCACGGGGGCGATGGCCATAATCGCCTTAAGGAGAAAATACATCTATTTTCGACTAAGCCTTGAAGGAGCGAGATAAGACTAACATTAAAAGGATATAAAGAGGCTTGAAGAGTGATGGGAGTGAGGGATCGGAGGCGTTCCTATCTCATCCTTGCATGGATCTTCCTATCCTCAGGTCTAATCCTCACTCCCATCTCATACTTTCTGCTTAGATCGACGGTCTTCACCGCCCTCGGCTCATCTCTACTGATCCTCTCAGCCGTTCTCCTAGCCCTCTCGTCAGGTCTCCCAAGGCTGCCCGAGGAGGCCGGTGTATTGATGATGGAGACAAGTATGAGAAATATCTCTCGACTTATCGAGGAGTTGGGTTTAAGGTCGAAGGCCCTATACCTCCCATCAAGGCTCTCAGGGAACCTCCCACTAGCTTTGATACCCTTAAGGAACAATCCTGAGCCTCCCATAATTAGGCGGAGTCTCCCGAATAGGTTGATAGTGAAATATGGAGATGAGGCTTGGGAGATGGGGCTACTAGTTGAGACTCCGGGGACGATGGCCTTCAAACTCTTTGAGAAGCCAGAGGAGGCAACAGCCTCAACCCTAGAATCCTCCCTCTCAACCCTCCTCGTCAACCTTTTAGGCCTCGTAGATGGCGTGAGAGTCTCCATAGAGGGGGATAGGAGCATAGTTGAGCTTTTGAACCCTAGGATTGAATTGGGGGAGGAGCTGAGGGTGAACCTGGTTCTAGGGAGCCCCCTAGCCTCCACGGTGGCCCAGTTGATGGCTGAGTCCCTCGACAAATCAATCATTATAGAGGAAGAGGAGCAAAGGGAGGGGAAGCTTCTCATTAAGATGCGCATTATAGGTGAATGACTTGGAGGTCGTGGAGAGGCTAATCCTACTACTTTCAATATTCTTCACATCAACCATCGTCATCTTCTCATCTCTTGGTGAACGTAGACTTGATGTTTATCTTTCCCTCTTCATACTTGAATATTTCATAACTCTATCTTTACATAGCCCTTTGAAGAGGAGGGTGAGGTTATACTTTAACATAATTAGCATAGCTTTATTTCTAATATTCTCTTTGATAGTTGCTGCAAGAGTCATAGAGATTTTATATGGTGTGTGGATATGGAGGCTAATAGGCTTCTAGTAGTTTTATTATTAATCCCCCTCATCGGGCAGGGATTAGAGTCGCCCTATATACCACACGAGAACCCGTCGGAAGTGGGGGAGACGCTTTCCCCCCTATGGCTCCTCCATTGGTATGGCGATATCCTCCAACTCATGGCGATGGAGAACTACTCTGAAGCCCTCAAGCTAATAGAGGAGTGTGGCCGCCTCTATATCCCAAGCGATTTGAGATACCTCTTCGAACGCTTCAATGAACTGCTGTTAAGACTCGATGAGGAGCTCAACGAGACCGACGCCCTATTAACGGAGGCCTACAATCTCATGGAGACATATAGACTGGAGAAGTTGAGAGAGAAACTTGAAGAGGCCAGCATATCCCTTGGAAGAGCCAACATAACCCTCATCGAACTTATGGAGGCCCTAGATGAGCTTTCAAGGAGGATCGGCGTATACTCAGCTCCGCCTGGAAGCGAGATCCGGATCTATTATGAAAGGTTGAGGGGATTGATTGATGAGATTAGGGAGATATGGAGGAGGTATCTAGAGCTATTAAAGGAGGTTGCGGGGGAGTCCTCCCTCCTCGTAGGAGAAGCCATCTTACCGGAGATCATCGAAGAGGAGACCCTACCAACCTTAAGGTCAACCAGTTTATCGCTATACCTGAATCAGACCCATGTCTTTGTTGGTAGATTTGTTGAGGCTTATGGTCTTTTGGAGTCAGAGGGTAACCCTTTACCAAATAGGACGATTCAAATCCTTTTAGAGGATAGGATCATCTCAAGATCTGAGACGAATAGTAGTGGATGGTTTTCGATCAGGTTCAGGGTTCCCTATATCTATGTGGATAAATTGAGGTGTAGAGCTGTCTTCATTCCAATCGGTGAAGATGTGGGAATTTATAGCGCTAATGAGAGTGACGTTGTTGAGATAAACCTCATATTTTATAGAGTGAGTGTGGATGTCTCACACTCCAATGAGGGTTATCCTGGCAGGCTGTTCAACATAACTGGTAGAGTGTCAACGGAGGAGGGAGTAGGCGTCTCCTCACTTGATGTTGCAGCCTATTTAGCGGGTGTGAAATCCACCGCAAGGAGCGGTGATGATGGCCGCTTTAACCTCAGCCTCCAGATACCGGAGGATACCGCCGTGGGGAGCTATATCCTCACCATCGAGTCCCAGCCCTCTGATGTCTATGCCCCAGGGAAGTATAGCGCCAGCATCGATGTCACCAGAGCTAAATTGAGTTTAGAGGTTGAAGCTCCTCGCTATCTCATCCTGCCGGGAGTCCTGAGAATCGAGGGGAGGGCCTTCTCCAAGCTTGCTTTGAGGAGGGGATTAATCCATCTACACCTTAAGGGATATGAGAACAGCACCGAGATACGGAGTGATGGATCCTTCACCTGCAACCTCAGGATTCCTCTTCTAAACATAATCTTAGGATTCTACAGATTGGAGGTAGAGGTGGAGCCCTTAGAGCCGTGGAATAGCAGGGCAAGCTGGAGAAGTAGCATTCTTCTCGTAAATCCCCTCAACCTCTCATTGACATTGACGTTCTCGATGGCCCTCATCTACCTCACGCCGAAGAGGCTGCGAATTAGAAGGAGAATCGGCAGGGAGGTTAAGGCGCCTATAGGAGCCATCGAAGAAGGGGAGGGTGAAGTCCCTCCCCCAAAAATGGTCATAGAGGAGACGCTGGATCCAGTTCTTATGGCCTATTTAAAGGCCTTGGAGGCGGTGATAGAGGCGACGGGGCTGACACCCCATCCCAGCGAGACCATGAGGGAGTTCTGGATGAGGAGCGCCCCCTACTTAGATGCTCGATCCGAGGTCTTCCTAGAGTTGACACGCATAGCCGAGGTCGCCCTCTACTCTAGAACCGGCCCCTCCGAGGATGAGGTGAAGAGGGCCGTTGAGTTAGCTGACTTCCTTATGGGGGAGGCACCATGAGGGTTAGGACGATTACGATACTTGTCTTTGCAAACCTCCTATTCGTGTCATCCCTAATCTGGTTCTACCCCTCCACCAGCGACTTCAGGTGTGATAACCCCTTCTGGAATGGCCTCTCAGAGGCCAGGGCAAGCTTTAACATCCTGGAGATATCCTCCATCACAGAGCTACCTGAGGAAGTTGAGGGAGTAGCCCTCCTATTAATACCTTACACCCCCATCGAAGATTGGGAGATAGGGCTGCTATCCTCATTCCTGAAGCGGGGTGGAGTACTCATAGTCATGGATGATTATGGATATGGCGGGGATCTCCTGAGGAGGCTTGGAATCAGAGATCTCCTATTTACACATGAGCTCCTCTTGGATCCCCTATTCTGTTATAGGAATCCAAGGCTTCCTAGGGCAATTAGGTTATCCTCCGAGTTCGCTGGAGTGAAGGACTTGGCTTTGAATCATGCCTCAACGCTTGAAACATCGGGATCCGTTGAGGTTTTAGCATGGTCATCTAGTTTCAGCTACCTAGACCAAGATGGAGACCTGGAGCACGATGATGGGGAGCCGATGGGGAGTTTCGCAGTGGTGGCGAGGTTGAGGGTTGATGGGGGATGGTTGATCGCTGTCTCCGATCCGAGTATCCTGATAAACAGCATGATCGACCTCTATGATAATAGATCGTTCTTTGAGAGGCTGCTGGAAATCCATGGTGTGGAGAAGGTCTTTTTAGATGTTTCTCATCTTCCCACCTCTAGGCTGGATAGGGCTAAGAGTTGGTTGAGGGAAGCCTATGTTCTCGCCTCATCTCCAGGTTTCTCGATTCCCATAATCACGTTAATGTTAATTGCCTCTCTTTCACCAATATGGTTCGAGGAGCTGAGAGGACTTGGAGGAGCTGGAGGAGGCCTCAGAAATCGTTAATAGAATCAGAAAGGAGCTGGACGAGATAGTCGTCGGGAAAGGAGATCTCAAGGAGGCTCTACTCATAGCGCTCATCGCCGGTGGACACGTCCTCATCGAGGGTATGACCGGCACTGGTAAGACCCTGCTGGCGAGGAGCTTCGCCAAGGTTATAGGGGGTGAGTTTAAGAGGATTCAATTCACAGCCGATATGTTACCCTCCGATATTACGGGCTTCTACATGTATCGACCCGATGGGTCGTCTAAGTTCGTTAGGGGGCCGATCTTCGCGAACATCGTCCTAGCCGACGAGCTCAACAGATCTACGCCTAGGACTCAGGCGGCGCTCCTTGAGTCGATGCAGGAGGGGAGGGTCAGCATAGAGGGGGTCACTTATGATCTTCCAAGGCCCTTCATGGTGGTGGCGAGCCAGCTCCCCTACGGCTATGAGGGAACCTATCCGCTTACTGAGGTTCAGATAGATCGATTCATGTTCAGGGTTTGGAGCGACTACCCTGAGAGGGATGAGGAGGCCGAGATATTGAGGAAGATAGACTACATAGACGAATTCAAGGTGGAGACGGTTTCAAATCCCGAGGAGATATTGAAGCTTCAGGATCTATCCCGCCATATCTATGTATCAGAAGAGATTGTGGATTATATTCTGGAGATAATATCTAGGCTGAGGACGAATCCAGATGTACTCCACGGCCCCAGCCCAAGGGCTAGTATCTCCATTTACAAGGGGGCTAGGAGCCTCGCCCTCTTAGAGGGGAGGGACTTCGTGATACCCGATGATGTGAAGAGGATCGCCCCATTGGCATTGATGCATAGGATTAAGCTGAGGGCTGAGGCGGAGTTAGAGGGAATAAAAATAGCTGATCTCCTCGATGAGGTTTTAAAAGAGACGCCGGTGCCCAAAGTTGAGAGAAGGGTTAGTTAGAGCCTATCTCTACCTATTACTAGTTTTGGGTGGAGTCTTCTCCAAGCCTCCCTCATCGATAGTCGCCATCATACTCCTACTATCGAACCTCTACATAGAGGTCAAGCCTCCATCTAGGAGGATTCTCCCACCCCTAACGCTCTCAACCATCATACTTCTACCGATGACCTGCACCTTCATGCCCGTCATCGCCTCCGGTCTCATGGTCATCCCCCTCCTATGGCTGCTTGTAAGGGTCCTCGAGGATTCACCAATCTCAACCGTCGATTGGGAGACTGGGAGAAGGCTGACAACCATGGGGAAGACATTGATTTACTCCTCAGTCATCTCCCTATTCCTTGCCTCCCTCCTTCGACAAATTCACATCTTCGTCGGCAGCCTCATCGCCTCAGTCTTCCTGATATCCACGGCCATATACTTCTTCCACTGTATGCCCTCTCCAACCCTTGAATCCAATCTACCCCTCCTGAGGGTTCTCTCGGGAGAGAGGAGGGAGGTGA
>CAZEET010000056.1:0-6042 GCA_964511325.1 uncultured Candidatus Bathyarchaeia archaeon
GTAGCCCCATCTTCAGGGATGAGACGGTTCTAGATCTCAACTACATACCCCGAACCCTCCTCCATAGGGAGGATGAGATGAAACTTCTACGCAGGGTCTTCAGCTACCTCCTGACGGCTCCTGGGGAGATGTCGCAGAGGGTTATCATCGTCGGAGGAGTAGGCGTGGGCAAGACGGCGTTGGCTCAGAGGTTCGGCCTAGACATCGAAGAAAAGGGGAAGCGGCTTGGGAGGGGCATAAAATACCTCCACCTCAACTGCAGGGAGGCGAGGGGAAGCCTCTTCTTCCTTCTCCGAAAAGCCGTGAGAACCCTGAAGCCTGAGTTCCCAGAGAGGGGATACTCCGTCGAAGACCTATTAGAGGCCCTGTTGACGCTCCTCGACGAGAGGGGGCTCCACCTCCTCCTCTGCCTCGACGACGTTGAACCCCTCATCGAGGCCGAGCCGGACGCCCTATACCTGCTGACCCGAGTTCAGGAAGAGCGCCTGGAGAGGCCTAGGAGATTGTCGCTCATCGTCATCGCAAAGAGCCTAGAAGCCTTCAGGCCGCTGGACCGGAGCACCCTAAGCACGCTTCAGAGGAACGTGATCTCCCTCAACCCTTACACCCAGGGGCAGCTCCTCGACATCGTCAAAAGCCGGGCCGCCATAGCCTTCTGGGACGACGTCGTCGCCGATGAGGCTCTGGAGCTCATCAGCGAGTTAGCAGCCATGGAGGGCGGCGACGCCAGATACGCCATAGACCTCCTATGGAGGGCTGGAAAATACGCCGAGGCCGAGGGCTCCAGACGGGTGCTGCCACGCCATGTGAGGGGAGCCTCCACAACGCTGTATAGGGGACTGAGAGCGGAGGAGCTCCGGAGCCTAAGCCTACATGAGAAGCTGCTCCTCATCGCCATAGCCAGATGCTTCAGGGAGAGCTCCAGGGCCTATGCCTCCACGGGGGAGGTGGAGGAGGCCTATCGCCTGGTCTGCGAGGAGTGGGGTCAGAAACCCAGAAGACATACACAGCTCTGGAAATATCTGAAGAGACTGAAAAGCCTCGAGGTAGTCTCCATAAGCCTCGAGGCGACGCGGGGGAGAACCCATCGAATAGCCTTGAGAGTCCCAGCTGGCGCCCTCGAGGGGGAGGTGAAGAAGCTAATTGAAGGATGAGGAGCTCCAAGAACTATTAGGTTCCAAGGCCATCATCAGGGTTCTGAGGGTGCTGGCGGAGGAGGGGGAACTCCACATATCGGAGGTGGCCAGGAGAACAAGGCTGAACCACGTAGCGGTGGAGCGATGCGTAGAGAGGCTTAGAGATCTCGGCCTCGTGGAGGAGCGGCGCTACGGCAGAGTGAGGGTGCTACGCCCCCTCTTCGAGGAGCTAAGAATCACGCTGAGAAGGGGAGTCGGCTTTAAGATAGAAATCCAATAGCCCTACTGATCTCATGATCGAGCAGTGCATCAGGGTGAGAGTTGGGAAGGGGAGAAGACTGACTATCCCAAAGCCTATCGCCGAGAAGCTGGGTATATGTGAGGGCTCCCTGATGGAGATCCGAGTTGTAGGAGGGGAGATGAGGCTTAAACCCATAGATGCTGTCTGGCTCTCCCTCCATGGCGAGAAAATAGCTGAGACCACCCTAAAAGAGTTGGAGGAGAGCCTCAAGGAGCAGCTATCCTATCAGGATAGGTGAATACGGCAAGGTTTTTACACCTCCTGGACCCCTATGCTCCGGGATGGCTGAAACCCTCATCTGCCTTGGCATAGAATCGACGGCCGACAACTTGGGCATAGGCATCGCCACCTCAGACGGCGAAATCCTCGCCAACGTGGTGAGCGTCCACGTCCCCGAGACGGGGGGTATACATCCCCGTGAGGCGGCTCGGCATCACTCAGCTGTGATGGGGGAGGTCATCGCGGAAGCCTTAGAGAAGGCGGGCATAACAGCCAGAGACATCGATGTCATCGCCTTCAGCCAGGGCCCTGGGATGGGGCCATGCCTCAGAACCGGCGCGACGGCTGCTAGGGCCATAGCCCATAGACTTGGGGTTCCCCTAGTCGGCGTAAACCATTGCGTCGCCCATATAGAGATAGGGCGATTAACGACGGGGGCTGAGGACCCTCTCACGCTCTACGTCTCCGGGGGCAACACCATAGTCTCAGGCTTCGAGGGAGGCCGATACAGGGTGTTTGGAGAGACCCTCGACATCGCCGTTGGAAATATGCTCGACGTCTTCGCCAGGGAGGCGGGTCTCCCCTATCCCGGAGGCCCGGCGGTGGAGGAGCTGGCGAGGAAGGGGCATAAGCTGATCAGGCTGCCCTACGTGGTTAAGGGCATGGACCTAAGCTTCAGCGGCCTCCTAACTGCAGCCATAAGGGAGCTGAAAAGCGGCAGGTGGAGCCTTGAAGACCTATGCTACAGCCTCCAGGAGCATGCCTTCGCCATGCTCGGCGAAGTCACCGAGAGAGCCCTGGCGCATACGGAGAAGGGGGAACTCCTCCTCACCGGCGGCGTGGCAGCCAACATGAGGCTCAGAGACATAATACGCTCGATAGCTGAGGAGCATGGAGCCGAGCCCAAGTATGTCCCCAAGCAGTATGCCACCGACAACGGGGCGATGATCGCCTGGACAGGCCTATTGGCCCATCAAAGCGGAGTGAGGACACCCATCGAGGAGAGCTACATAGACCCCAAATGGAGGCTCGACGAGGTGGAGATACCATGGCGTTGAAGCTTATAGCTAAGGGTGCAGAGGCCGATCTATGGTTCGACCCTGAATGGAATGGGCGTAGGGCCATCATCAAGCGTCGAGTCCAGAAACGGTATAGGCATCCCGAGATCGACAGGGAGCTGAGGAGGCTCAGAACCCTACGGGAGGCTGAGATAATTCACAGAGCCAAGAGGGCGGGAGTTCCGACCCCGGTCATCTATCAGGTCGACCCTGAGGAGGCGACGATGGTGATGGAATACATCGAGGGGCGGAGGCTGAGAGACGCCGTGGCAGAGCTGCCACCTGAGGAACGACTTAGGATCTTCCGATTAGCCGGAAGACAGGCCGGTAGACTTCATAAGGCTGGTATAATCCACGGAGACCTCACAACGTCAAATATGATCCTTACCTCCAATCGCCTAGTCTTCGTCGACTTCGGCCTCGCGGAGCTGTCAACGGAGGAGGAGAAGCGAGGCGTCGATCTACATCTGATGAAGAGGATGCTCCAGAGCACCCACTTCGAGTACGCCGAGGAGCTCCTAGAGGCCTTCCTAGAGGGCTATCGGGAGGAGATGGGAGCCGAGGCCGACGGAGTGTTCAGGCGTATGGAGGAGATAGCCCGGAGGGGGAGATATGTTGAGAGGTAGAACCCTATGGATGGCTACGGGCAACCCGCATAAACATCGGGAGGCCCGCATAATCCTCATGGAATACGGCCTCGACCTGAGGAGGCTGAAGGTCAAGCGAATAGAGATTCAGGCGGATAACCTAGAGGAGATCGCAGCCTACAGCGTTGAGCATCTATCCGAGGCGGAGCTGAGGCCCATAGTCGTCGAGGATGCAGGCCTCTTCATCCATCATCTCCGAGGATTCCCAGGGCCCTACTCGTCCTACGCTTTGAAGACCATAGGGCTGGGAGGCATACTGAAGCTGATGAAGGGCGTTGATAGCCGAGAGGCCACCTTCAAATCCGTCGTCGCCTTAAGATGGCAGGGCCAAACCCACCTCTTCGTAGGCGAGGTCCATGGGCGCATAGCCGAGGAGATCAGGGGGAGCCAGGGCTTCGGCTATGATCCAATCTTCATACCAGACGAAGGAGACGGAAGAACCTTCGGAGAGATGACCACCAGGGAGAAGAACACCCTTTCACATCGAGCCAGGGCCTTCAGGAGACTCGCCCTCTGGCTCACATCGAAATAGAAGCCTGATGCTCCACGTAAAGGTTTTAAGGGGGCTAGAGGCCTAAAGGCTAAGACGTAGCGGTGTTGAGAGTTGGGTAAGCTCGCCTATATGAGGGGGAGATCCCGTTCGAAGAGGCCGGTCTCAAAGAGGCCTCCCAGCTGGGTAGTCTATAAGCCGGAGGAGGTAAAGGCCCTCATCATAAAGCTGGCCCGTGAGGGCAAGCCCCCCAGCGAGATTGGAAACATTCTCCGAGATGAGTATGGGATTCCTCTCGTCAAGCCCATCCTGGGCTACGGCATAGTTAAGGTTCTGAGGGAGGCGGGGCTGGCGCCGAGGATCCCTGAGGATCTCTATAACTTGATGGTCAGGGCGACGAGGATCAAGCGTCATCTAGAGCGCAATCCAAAGGACTTCCACAATAAACGAGCATTACAACTCGTAGAGTCGAAGATCTACAGGTTAGCGAGGTATTACAAGGAGAAGGGGATCCTCCCGAAGGATTGGCGCTATAAATTCGAGATAGTGCAGGCTTAGGGATATGAGCAACCTGGAGAGCTTCCTCTCCTCCTTCAAACCCGCCGTCGAGCTACTGAGACGGCATGCTGAGAGGGGAGACCAGATAAGGATTGTGAGCCACAGCGACGCCGACGGCATCGCAGCCGGAGGCGCCCTAACCCTCATGGCCCTACGGCTTGGAGCATCCTTCAAGACCAGCTGCGAGAAGCGTTTTCATCAGGGCCTCGTCGAGGAGCTCGCCTCTGAGGAGCCGCCGCTCATAATATTCTCAGACATCGGAAGCGGATACCTAGACCTCATAGAGCAACATCTAAAGGGCATAGACGTCATAGTCCTCGACCACCATAAGCCTATAAAGGCTGAGGCTGAGGGCGTGGTTCACATCAACCCCCTGCTCCACAACCTCGACGGCTCCAGAGAGGTGAGCGCCGCAGGGCTGGCCTACCTGCTGGCCGAGATGCTAGACGAGGCTAATCGAGACCTAAGCATCCTCGGCATAGTAGGCGCCCTCGGAGACCAGCAGGATAAGGGCGAGAGGCGAGGCCTACTGGGCTTGAACACCCGTATAGAGGCCTCAGCGAAGGAGTCTGGACTCCTAGAGACAAGGGTCGACCTGATCTTCTACGGCTATGAGACCAGACCCCTGGCGAAGGCCATAGCCTACACGACGATCCCCTTCATCCCGGGGCTGAGCGGTCGGGAGGACAACTGCGTCGCCTTCCTCAAGGAGGTGGGCATAGAACTCAAAAGCGGAGGCCGATGGAGGGCATTGAGAGACCTATCAGAGGAGGAGAAGCGCCGCCTCTTCTCCTCGCTGTCGAAGCACCTAGTTCACGAGGGATGCTCACCCGAGATGGTGCATGAATTGATAGGAACCATTTTCATCATGAAGGGGGAGGAGAGCGGAACCCCGATGAGGGATGGCAGGGAGTATGCATCGCTACTGAACGCCTGCGCCAGGATGGAGCGACCCGGCCTTGGGCTCTCCATCTGCCTCGGAGATAGGGGAGCAGCCATGAGGGAAGCCGAGGAGACCCTCGACCTCTACCGAAGACGCATAGCAGAATATCTAGACCTGGTTAAGGAGGAGGGGCGGATAGAGGAGCTGAAGAACATCTACGTCCTGAGAGGACGAGATGAGATTGATGACAGGCTCATCGGCGTCGTCGCCTCCATACTGCTCTCAACGGGTATGCTGCCGAATCCGAAGCCCATCATCGCCTGGGCGTCATCGGATGAAGGACTCATAAAGGTCTCAGCCCGGGCGACGGAGGCCATGGCCAAGGAGGGCATCCATCTAGGAGCCGTGATGATGGAGGCAGCTGAGAAGTTCCAGGGCCGAGGCGGCGGCCACGATATCGCCGCGGGGGCCTACCTACCAGAGGAGCTGGAGCCAGGCTTCATAGAGCTCGTCGATAAGCTGATAGGGGAGCAGAGGCATGGCGGAAGCGAGGATTAGGCTTAGATACGACGATGAGGCCACAGCCAAGGCCGTCCACGAGGCAATATCACCCGATAACTATCAAGCCCCAGAGGGAATAGACATCCAGACCGTGAAAGAAGAGGCGACGCTCCGGATATGGGTGAAGACGCAGAGGTTGAGAAGCCTACTGTCAACCCTAGACGACCTCCTCGCCTGCATCCAAGCCGC
>CAZEET010000057.1:0-5967 GCA_964511325.1 uncultured Candidatus Bathyarchaeia archaeon
ATAGATGTCGATGTCCCCGAGAGCCTTCTCAAGCCTGTGAAGTTTGGAAACTCCTCTCAACTTGTGGTGGGGGAGCGGGTGATCGCCATAGGGAACCCCTTCGGCCTTGAGGGGACGATGACCGTAGGCGTGGTCAGCGCCCTAGGCCGGCAGATGAGGGCTCCGAGGGGCTTCGTCATCGTCGATGTCATCCAGACTGATGCCGCCATAAACCCAGGCAATAGCGGCGGCCCCCTGCTAAACATGCGGGGGGAGGTGGTCGGCATGAATACCGCCATCGTCAGCGGTACGGGGCAGTTCGCGGGGATAGGCTTCGCCATCCCTATCGACACCATCAAGAGGGAGCTTCCAGATCTCATAGAGAAGGGAACCTATGAGCATCCATACCTCGGCATAGAGGGGATGGATGTCACACCGGCCATCGCTGAGGCTATGGGCCTAGACCCATCGACGAGGGGCTGCCTCATCGTGGAGGTTGTTGAGGGAGGACCAGCTGAGAAAGCTGGTCTTAGAGGTGGAACCACCGATGCCATCATAGATGGCAGCAGGGTGAAGGTGGGAGGCGACATAATCATAGGCGTAGATGGATATGTCGTCCGACAGTTCTATGACCTCGTCCTCTATATGGAGCGTCATAAGAGGCCTGGGGATAAGGCTGTGCTCACCATCCTCAGGGAGGGAAAGATCATCGATGTAGAGGTCACCCTTGGAGCTAGGCCTCCACCCTAAGATTTAACTCTCACCGATCCGTCTCCAAAACCCCTGGGATAGATTTGAGAACGCTTCTCATCTTCGGACTCCTACCTCAAGACTCTGGGAAGACCACCGTCGCATCGGCGCTATGCAGGGGACTCCATGAGATCGGTGTAAAGGTTAAACCCTTCAAGCCGAGGGCAGGTCATAACCTCTGGTATCAATACGACGTCTATGAGCGGTGTCGAAGGGAGGGGAGGCTCTACTGCGAGGATATCATAAAGCTGAGGGAGGCCTCGAGATGCCCTCTACCCTATGAGCTCCTAAATCCCATCGACGCCCTCCTCTCACCTCTCATGGCGAGAGACTTCCTCGAGGAGGGGAGGGGGCGCGAACTCTATCTGCTGGAGGAGGATACCTATGCGCATCTAGTCGCTGAGAGATACACCATCTGGGATGGAGCGTTGAGGCATAGGATAATCCTGAATAGGCATCTCTCCTACCGCCTCCTCATCGATGAGGATTATCTAGATAGGCTGAGGGCTGAAGCCGTTGAGGTGATGGAGGTAGACAGTCTAGAAGAGTGGATGGAAAAACATCGAAGCCTCGCTCCCAGGGCTATCTCCACCTGCATGAGGGCCGTCTCAAAGAATTGCGAAGTCCTCATCATAGAGGGATATAACGACGCAGCCTCCCCAACACCAGAAGCCGGATACGACGTTGTCATTGGGGTCTCTCCCGGATTAGCGGTCTTCTACGATACCTCTGAGTACTCGAAGATCCTGGAGGCCTATAGGGGATTGGGGCGGGAGCCTATGGGGCTTAGAGCAGGAGATGTCATCCCCTTCCTCAAGCCTGAGGGCTTCGTCGAGATACCACCCCTAAGACGCTCTGAGCTTGGAGATTATGATCGGCTATCTGAGAGACTTAGCGATCTAGTGGAGGCTGCTTTGAGATATCTCGGCTTCGACTCTAGAGGCTTTGCCCTAAGCCTCTCTTCGATCAATCTCCATCGATCCATGTTTAGGGGGCAGCCTGGATCTGATTCTTGGAGGTCTCCGAGGTAGGCGTAGGCCCTAGCCCTACATCCACCGCATATCTCCCTCCAGGGGCAGACGCCGCAGCACCCCTTGAAGCTCCTCCTATCCCTTATGAGGTTTAGAGTCTTAGAGTTCCTCCAGAGTTCCAGGAAGTCGTCAACGAGGATATTTCCGATCTTGATGGGTATGAAGACGCAGGGTGCCAGGTCTCCATTTGGTTGTAGAGCCATGTATAGTCTCCCAGCTCCGCAGCCGCCTATGAATTCGGCGAGGAACCCTATTTCCTCAGCCTTGCCGAGTTGCTGCCCGAAGATGTCGAAATGGGTGAGGGAGACATATCCATAGCCAATGCAGATTCTCGCATACTGGGGGGCTGTTGAGAGAATACTCATATGCCTCAACCCTATTTGGGAGGCGAGGTAGTTGAGGAGCTTCTCCCTCTCCTCCGGTGTGATATCCACCTCTACGATCTCTCTGCCCCTGCCTGTAGGGATGAAGTTGTAGTGCATGAAGATATCGACGCCAAGCTCCTCAGCTAGGTCTAGTAGGTTCTCAATCTCATGGAGATTATACCTAGTGATACAGGTTGAGACTCCAACCGCCATTCTAGACTTAACGGCGTTCCTGATGCCCTCCAGCACCCTATCAAAGCAGTTAGCTCCCCTAAACCTGTTATGGGTCTCCCTCAAGCCATCCAAGGAGATCTGAACGAACTCGCATCCCAGCTTCTCGAGGCGTCTGACGTTATCCCTCGTCAACAACGTCCCATTCGTAGCCAGGGAGAAACCCATATCATGCTCCACCACCTTCTCCGCGACCGTAAAGAAGTCCCGCCTCAGAAGGGGCTCCCCGCCTGAGAAGGCGATATAAGCGACGCCAGCCTCAGCCATTATATCTACGGCCCTTAAGGCTTCTTCCATCGACAACTCATCAGGCGTCGGCCTATCAGCTCTCTGATAGCAGTGTTCACAGTGTAGATTACAGGCGTTGGTGAAGTTCCAGACTACGAGGAAGGGTGCTGACGCCGTGAAGGGCCTCTCAGCCCCTCTCCAGGCTATGCCCTCCAGAACTAATGCCAGCCCCTTTCTCCAATATCCTATCCTCAGATATCTCCTCATCTTCTCCCTTGAGAGGCCTAGGGTTCTGGAGATGCTGTCGAGGAAAATCCTTAGGATTAGGCTGGCCACCTTATCTCCAAGCGTTAATGAGACCTCTAAATCTGAGTAATTCATCAATATCCTCTCTATTCTCCTCCCCCTTTCATCTCTCCTCGTTAGATATCGGAGAAACAACCTAGCTAATGGATTGTTTATCCATCTCTCGATGAGATCAGCCATTAAACGGGCCTTCTCACCCCCTGAGCTGAATCCACCCATCCAATTCTCGCTGAGGAATTGCAGTTAATACACCTTTTCTCTAATCGGATTCTAAAGATATCTCGAGCGCTCTCATAACCTCCTCTTTAAAGCCCTCCCGGTCGCCCCACCAGGCCCTGATGGGCCTTGCGTTCACTATGATCTCCTCTCCATATCGTTTAGAGGCCTCCTCCGGCTGTCTCCACATATCTATGAGCGTTATGGGTAGATCCGGCTTCACCTCCCAAATGATCTCCCTGACCCTATGAGCGAAGGGATAGCTATACTCGCAGAGGGGGCTGTAAAAGATCAAGGCCCTCCCCTCATCCTCAGATAATGGTCTATACTCTCCAAGTTTCCTCGTCTCATAAGAGGCTGAGATCTCTAGATACATCTCGCCTACACCCCAGTGGAAGCCCTTTGAGGCGTAGAAAGCTTCGAGGGGTATGCCCTCCCCCGTGTTAAAGGGTTTAGCGACGATGAAGCGGCATCGCCTACCTTGGAGCATCTCCATACCCCTCTCCGCCTCCTCTAGGAGATCCCTGATGAGGGCAGAGGCGACGCCTTTACCCCTCGCCTCTGGGAAGAGGTTGTAGACGCAGTGGAGGTGGATCACATCCCTTCTGGGATTCTCGACGTAGGGTATAGCCTCCTCGGGATAGTAGAGAAGTTGAGCTACAGGTCCCCCATCCAGGTAGGCGACCTTTGTGCAGCCGCCATAATGGTTTAGCATCTCCAGTAGCCATCGCCTCTTAATCTCCATTCCCCTCCTCTGGAGAGGGTCTCGGAGCCTGGAGTGGGAGCAGACCTTGAAGACATCGTCTAGGTTCTCCTCCATCACCTCCTCAACTTGGATACGTTGAGTCATCCATGCTATCTATGCTCTCCATTTTTAAGAGGGTTGCAGCTAGTCTCTCTAGTCGTCGGTGCCTTCGATGACTCTATGGAGTTGGATGGAGGGTTTCGTCAGGACTTACGGCTACCTGGGCGCCTTCATCATCTCCATTTTCGGCAACTTCACCATCCTCTTCCCCGTCCCCTATACGCTGACCATCTATGCCTTCGGGGCTACGCTCAATCCACCCCTGCTGGGCTTGGTCTGCGGCCTTGGAGCCACTATAGGGGAGTTCTCAGCCTATATCCTCGGCCTCGGAGGCCGTAAGCTGCTGGGAGAAGGTTATCAACGCCGCCTTGAGAGCGCTAGGAGGCTTGTTGAGCGATATGGGATGCTCGCCATCTTCATCTTCGCCTATCTTCCGCTCCCCGACGACCTCATCCTCATACCCCTCGGCATGCTACGCTATGACCTCAAGAAGGCGCTGTTAGCCGCTTTCCTGGGCAAGACTGCGATGGGTATAACCATCGCCTATGCGGGGCGCTTCAGCTACGTCTTCATTAGAGACCTCTTCGGCGGAGAGGGAGGCCCCTGGGGAGTCGTCGCCACAGCTATATTATTGGCTGTCATCATGGCAGCACTCATAAAAATCGATTGGGCTGAGCTTCTGGAGAGGGCGGAGTCTAAGGGGTCTTCTCCTCCATCTCCCTCTTGATTCGCTCTAGGAACTCCTCCAGGGTCATCTGGCCTATATCTCCGACCCTATGCCTCCTCACCGAGACGGTTTGGGCCTCCATCTCCCGCCTGCCTATGATGAGCATGTAGGGTATCTTCTCCTCCTCAGCCCCCCTCACCTTATATGCGATGGTCAAACCCCTCTCATCGATCTCGGCCCTAATGCCTTCATCTCTCAGCCGTTTGTAGATGTCCCTGGCATAGTCGACATATTTGTCGCTAATGGGGAGGACCCTAACTTGGATCGGCGAAAGCCATACGGGGAGATTCCCGGCGTAATGCTCCAGCAGCACGCCTATAAAGCGTTCTAAGGAGCCCAATAGGGCTCTATGGATCATCACGACGAGATGTTCCCTGCCGTCAGGGCCGACGTAGGTGACGTTGAATCTCCTCGGTAGATTGAAGTCTATCTGGATGGTGGTGCACTGCCATGTGCGTCCGATGGCGTCGACGAGCTTTATATCGATCTTTGGACCGTAAAAGACAGCTTCCCCAGGCGCCTCTTCATATTCTAATTCCCTCCGCTCTAGGGCCCTCACGAGGGCCTCCTGGGCTCGCCTCCACTCCTCATCGGTTCCCATGTACTTCTCGGGATGCTCTGGGTCTCGAGTCGACAGGACGACCTTGAACTCCTTGAAGCCCATGGTGCGTAGGATGTGGAGGGTGAGGTCTAAGAGGCCTACGACCTCGTCCTCAAGCTGTTCGGGGGTGCAGAAGATGTGGGCGTCATCCTGGGTGAAGCCCCTAACCCTCAATAGGCCGTGGAGGGTTCCCGATCGCTCATATCGGTAGACGGTTCCCAGCTCCGTATACCTGATCGGGAGGTCTCTGTAGCTCCTGGTCTTGGTCTTGTAGATGAGGATGTGGAAGGGGCAGTTCATCGGCTTGACGACGTAGCGTTCACCCCCCTTCTCGAAGACGTACATGTTCTCAAGGTAGTAGCCCATATGCCCTGAGATCTCCCAGAGCTCTCCCCGGGCTATATGAGGGGTTGAGACGAGTTGATAGCCCCTCTTCAGATACTCGTCGAGGACGTAGTCGGCGATGATCCTCCTCAGCATCGCTCCCTTTGGATGCCATAGTATAAGGCCTGCCCCACACTCCTCATGTATCGAGAATAAGTCCAGCTTAGCTCCCAGAGCCCTATGATCCCTCCGTTTAGCCTCCTCGAGGCGGTGGAGGTACTCCCTCAGCATCTCCTCCTCCGGGTAACTTATGCCGTAGATGCGCTGCATCACAGGATTGGTTTCAATACCTCTCCAGTAGGCTGAGGAGGAGGATAGGAGCTTCACATGTTTCACATAGCCGG
>CAZEET010000058.1:0-5727 GCA_964511325.1 uncultured Candidatus Bathyarchaeia archaeon
CCGAGCGACTGCCCCCGAAGATTCAGGAGCAGCTGGCGAAGATTCAGCAGCTCCAAAACACGCTTCAATCGCTGCTGATCCAGAAGCAGCGATTAGAGCTGGAGCTGAGCGAGACGGAGAGGGCTCTGAAGGCCTTGGAATCTATTCCAGAGGGTGCAAGGGTCTACAAGGCCGTTGGGACGATACTGGTGGAGAAGAGTCGAGATGAGGTGGTTAAGGAGCTGAGTGAGCGGAAGGAGTTCTTGGAGATGAGGTCTAAGGTTTTAGCGAGGCAGGAGACGAAGACACGAGAGCGTCTGACGGCTCTACAGAGGAGTCTGCAGCGGGAGCTAGGCGCCACTTCTCCTGAAAAGTCCCCGTAGCCCTTTTCCTCTCTCCGCCCCTCTTCTCACGGCCTCAGCCATCCTTTTAAGAGGGGTGGCGTCCACTCCCAGTTTAAACATCCTATCAAGGACCTCGACGGCTGTCGCCGCGCCTCCATAATCTACGGTTGAAACGGTCGTGGTTGGGATGAAGATGGATGTCCAGGGTATACCCTCCCCAAGGCATCTCTCCATTAGACAGGCGTTTATCCCCGTGACGGCGCCCTCAGTCGTCGACTTCACACCGGCCATCTGGAGGCATTCCCCCTCCGTTGAGTAGCCGACGACCTCTCTAAGGGCTCTCAGAGAGCCTTCCACGGCTATGAATTCAGAGGCTCCCTTATCGACGAGCCATTTAAAGAGCTCTTCACCGATCCTCCAGGCGTTCTCAGAGGTCGGGAAGACCTCCGAGACTATCAGCAGAAGCTTCTCATCGCCATATATCCTGAAGGAGTTGAGGGGTCTACCATCGATGATTAACATCATTGGGGGTAGAAGCGGCGACCTGAGATAGGCTTTAAGGCTGAAACCTGCGCAGCGGACTATATACATCACGGAGGTGTTGGCGACGAAGCCCGGCCCGGCGAAGCCTGTAACAACAGTATAATTCCCTCGCCTAACAGGGATCGCCTCAACAAACTCCACATCCATCAATAGAGGTATATTCCCCAGCTTAAAAAAGGCCTCCGCTCAAGAATATGCGATGGAACTCGATGACTTTAAGAAAGCTCTGAGGGGTAGAGTTGTCATCCTCTGTCATCACAACGCCGACCCTGATGCCCTATGCTCAGCCCACGCTCTAAAGGAGCTGGTGGAGGCCCTCAACCCGAAGGTTGAGGCTGGGATACTGCTTCCGGCAGGGGTGAGCTCCACCTCTAGGAGGGTGATGGATGCCCTAGGGATAGAGGCGGTGGAGGATGAGGTCAACCTAAGCGACGTGGACACCCTCATCGTGGTGGATACCTCATCCCTAGCCCAGCTCGCCTCGAAGGCCGAGGAAGTCGCCTCTTCAAAGGCCTACAAAGTCTTCATAGATCACCATACGCCCAGCAGGGAGGTTGAGGAGGTGGCAGATATATACATCGTCGACGACTCAGCCTCCTCAACTTCGGAGCTCATCTACAGGCTATACGAGGCCTTAGACCTAAAACCCTCAGAGAGAGCTGCAAGGTCTATGCTCATCGGCATCGCATACGATTCGAAACATCTCTCTATAGCTGGCTCGGAGACCCTGAGGGTCGTTTCAAGGCTGTTAGAGCTTGGAGCGGAGATGGAGGAGGCTTCCAGGCTGCTGACGGCTGAGATGGATCGTTCAGAGCGCATTGCCCGCCTTAAAGCTGCTCAGAGGATGACCCTCCACGAGGTGGAGGGATGGATTATTGCCGCATCGCATGTCAGCTCGCATCAGGCATCCGCTGCCAGAGGCCTGATGGGATTGGGGGCCGACGTAGCCATTGTCGCGGGGGGAACCTGGGAGGATGTCCGTGTAAGTCTACGATCAACTGAACGCTTTCATGACGAGACCTCGATCCACCTTGGCAGAGATATAGCGCAACCCCTAGCTGAGGAGTTCAAGGGCTCAGGGGGAGGACACGCAACATCTGCGGGCCTAAACCTACAAGGGGATTATGAGGAGATCTCTAGGAGATGTGTGGAGCTCCTCTCGAAGAGGATCAAAGAGGCCGCTAGAATCCCTACCGATAATTAGAGGCGATAGGTCATGTGGATGTTTAAGAATCGATGTCATTGAGGAAGTTTAAACCAAAATCGGGATGACCCCCTCCCCTCTAGGTTTAACTATGAATTCACAGTGAGGGTCTCCCCTTACTATGCATCTAGTCTCCTCGGCAAGCATCTCCCTATTGAAGAGGCGGGAGGCAAAGCCGGCTAGAACGCCTCTAATGAAATGGCTATAAGGTGCCTTTCCTCGCTTATCAAGGCCTAACGTGCACTCTATATTCTTGGATATTCTAACCTCTATGTAGGGTGGATGCTCCCTGAAAGCCTTAATCTCCTCGATAATGCCGAAGCCGAGGGTTCTGAAGATGTCGGCTGCGATGCTGATCTTCTCCAGAGATCCATGGACTCCTATTTCCTCAGCTTGCTCTATTACATGATTTGCCCAGTGGAAGCCTGCCTCAAAGCCGAAGTGATAGAGCATGGCTTCCCCTCCCGTGTCCATCTCCCGCCTCACGTCGCTTAGGAGTCCCCTTAAAGCCGATTCATCCATCATAACCGCCCTGAAATCGCCGAGCATCAATGGAAAGGAGACTGTATCAGCTATGAATCCCTCAAATTTCGGTGGAATTATGGCCGCAGCCTTTACGCCGCTTATCCCCCTGATCTCGCTGAGGATCTTCTCGAGTTGGATGGGATGCTCCGTTAGATCAAAGAAGCCGATTATAATGCCCTCCTCACCCAGTGCTGCCACAGACGTGGAGAGATAGAGGATGTTTATACCTCTTTCAGCGAAGACTGATAATATGTCTCGAGCTAAACCCGGTCTTGAGACACCCCCAACATAGAGGCCGTAGATGTTTCGGTCTTTGTAGAACATATATCTTTGAAGATTAAAACTGCTCATTTTCATTTGATAATAAAAAATTAATAGAGAATTAATAAAATAGCTATAAAATTTCACGATATATCATTAATTTTAACCAATAAGATTGAGTAGTTAAGGACCCAAGATCCCTGGAGCATCCTTGATGTCCAATTCCGGAGTCCCCGATGGCTCTCGCATGGTGAAGGGGATGATCCTCTAAGGCGATTCTTTAGAGGCCTAACACCTATTAATGGGTAGGTTATCACATAGGAGAGTAGCTTGCCGCCTATAGTGGAGGTTGAGGAGGTCACCTACACCTATCCGAATGCTGAGGAGCCGGCGCTGAGAGGCGTAACCCTCACGGTGGAGGAGGGGGAGTTCATACTGCTGACGGGGCCGAGTGGTTGTGGTAAAACCACGCTCTGTCGATGTCTGAACGGGTTGATCCCCCATTTCTACAGCGGTGAGATGAGGGGGGAAGTTAGGGTTTTAGGTCTCTCGACGAGGGAGCATCCCCCCTCGGAGCTAGCTAGATATGTCGGCCTAATCTTCCAGAATCCCGATAATCAGATCTTCTCGTTGACGGTGGAGAAGGAGGTGGCCTTCGGCCTTGAGAACCTCGGCGTAGAGCGAGGCGAGATGCGTAGAAGGGTTGACTGGGCGCTGGAGGTCGTCGGCCTCACCCATCTGAAGCATAGGTTGACGAATGAGCTGTCAGGTGGCGAGAAGCAGAGGCTGGCCATCGCATCTATATTAGCTATGAGGCCTAGGGTCATCGTCCTCGACGAGCCGACTTCATTTCTAGACCCCAGGGCTGCTGAGCATCTTTTCGAGATACTAAACCTACTCAACAGGGAGTATGGCATGACCATCATCCTCATCGAGCATAGGGTCGACCTTGCTGTGAGATACGTCAATAGAGTTGTGGTCATGGATAGAGGCCTAATCATCGTCGACGCTCCGCCGAGGGAGGCCTTCACATCGCCGAAGACGAGGGCCGTAGGCGTTGCTGTCCCAAGGGTTCTAGAGCTCTCTGAGAGGCTTATGAAGAGGGGCATACCCCTAAAGAGGCTTCCCCTCACCATCGAGGATCTATTGGAAGAGCTTCAGGGTAGGCTTAGGAGGGGTGGAGGCTGGGGTGGCGGAGAGGTGAAGGCGGGGGCCGCAGAGCCGATAATCGAGGTGGAAGATGTCTCCTACATCTATCCCAACGGGGTGAAGGCGTTGGAGGATATAAATCTCAGGATCAATCGAGGGGAGTTCGTCGCCATCATGGGTGAGAATGGGGCTGGTAAGACGACGCTTGTAAAGCATTTCATCGGCCTTTTGAAGCCGACGGAGGGGAGGGTCATCGTCGACGGCGTAGATACATCTCAGGTGACCGTGGCATCGCTGGCGAGGAAGGTTGGCCTCGTCTTCCAGAATCCCGATGACCAGCTCTTCGCCGAGAGCGTTGAGGAGGAGATCGCCTTCGCGCTTAGAAACTTCGGCTACAGCGACGATATTGTGGCTAAACGCGTCGATTGGGCTCTCCATCTGCTGGATATAGAGCGATATAGGGACTCAAGTCCCTTCACCTTGAGCGGAGGGGAGCGTAAACGTGTCGCCCTCGCCTCAGTTCTGGCCTGGGACCCCGAGATTGTTGTCCTAGATGAGCCCACCATAGGGCAGGATTATGCCCAGAAGGAGAGGCTTAGACACTTCTTAATGCAGCTCAGGAGTCAGGGTAAGACCACCATCATCGTCACCCACGATGTCGAGTTTGTCGCCGAGTGTGAGCCAAGGGTTATCCTGATGGCTGAGGGTCGGATATTGTCCGATGGCCCCGCTAGGAGGGTTCTCTCTGATGTGGAGGCGCTGGAGAAGGCCTCGATCACGCCTCCAGAGGTGGTTAGGGTTCTGAGGGGGCTTTCCTCCTATGGTGTTCCCTGCGATATCCTTGATGTCGAGGAGGCGGCTAAGGTTATAGCCGGGAGGTTTAAGGGATGAGTCTCTTCGAGGGTTTGAGATTCGCGGGAGGCGATACGCCGATACATCGACTGGACCCTAGAGCCAAATTCGTATTGACGGCCTCCATCTTCACGGCCGCTGTCCTCTACTTCCATCTCCTACCTCTCCTCCTCATCTTTCTCGTGCAGCTACCCCTCGTAGCGGCTGCGAGGGTCTGGAGAGGTTGGCTTAGAACGCTGAGGGGAGGCCTCTACATCGCGGTGCTGATCCTCGTGACGAACCTCATCTCCTTCTACTTTTATAAGGGGCGAGTCTTCACTCTGGAGATGGTGGAGTACTCCCTATCGATGACGTTGAGATTCATTGTCCTCGTGGCCTCCTTCAGCCTCTTCTTCCTCACCACCTCTCCCGACCGTTTGGGCTTGGCCCTGGAGAAGCTTCACGTGCCCTACGAGTTCACCTTCGCCTTCATCACCGCCATCCGTTTCGTCCCGGTCCTCGCGGAGGAGGCCCAATCTATCATCGACGCCCAGAGGGCGAGAGGCCTTGAACTGGAGCGTGGAGGCCTATTAAAGAGGGTGAGGAACTACATCCCGATCCTGCTGCCACTTATAGTGAACTCGATTAGGAGGAGCCTGGAGCTGGCTGAGGCGATGGAGTCGAGGGCCTTCGGCGCCGTTAGGGAGAGAACAAACCTCTACGAGCTGGAGATGGGGGGCCTCGACTACATCGTTCTGATGTTATCCATCGCCCTGATGGCTATAGCCATCTACATAAGGGTCTTCCATCCACATCTAGGGGCCTTCTTCCCCTCCGTTTGAGGGGAAGCCTTATATATTTGAGTATGTATGGCTGTGGGAAATATAAATA
>CAZEET010000059.1:0-5637 GCA_964511325.1 uncultured Candidatus Bathyarchaeia archaeon
GAGATATGGATATGCAGAGAAACGTCATCCGAGAGGCTCTGGGGAATAGGAGGCTCCTCGGCATAGCGATAAGGGTTTTAGGGCGGATGGCACTCTCGGAGCTGAGAGGACTACTGAACCTTTAATCAGCGGCCTCCTCCGCTGGGGACATGGATGGAATAAAAGGGATGAGTTATGCTGAGACAATAAGCTGCCAATTCGTCCCCTCTTTACATGAAGCGCATGGAGGGAAGATGTCGTCCCTGGCGATGGGGATTATCTGACTCCAACAGTTTGTACAGATGAAGAGGCCTGACACCGGACTCCTCGTTCCAGTTTGATACCTACTTCCAGCCTCTCCGGCGAGAGCCACCATCATCCAGCTCGTCGATCCACAGTCGGTGCATGACGGAAATCTCTCACCCTTCGAGAGAGGGATGATCTCACCGCAGCCGGTACAGAGGAAGAGGCCGGACTACGGATTTATATCGCCCGTTCTAAATCTGCTGAAAACCAGCATTTCATTTAGAATTCCTTAATACTAGTATTTTAAGAATTCATTCTCTTTGGCCCTTCGATTATTTACTAGTGAAATATGAGGGTGAGGTGCTGTAAACCTCATATTTAAATATGGGATTCACCGCCCATAGTGGCTGATGAGGAATGCCCTACTGCATCTCCTGCGGTAAACGGATATCACCTGATGAGAGGTCTGTTAAGTTCCCCTGCCCCAACTGTGGGGAGGTAACGATCTGGCGGTGTGAGAAATGCCGCCTCTTCGGCCGGGAGTATCACTGCCCGAAATGCGGCTTCACCGGTCCCTAGTCCTCCTCTTAACCCAGAATAGGGGGAGCGATGAGGCTGCGAGTATCAGCGATGCATGTAGGATTCTCCCCTTGGAGTTTACAACTCTTGGAGCGAGCTTCATGAGGAAAACATCCCAGTATTTTGATCCTGAGGGCGTCGTATATCCGACGAGGATGTATCCCTCATCCCTCGTCTCCTCTATACACCATCCCCTATCTCTGCCCACGTCTCCATAGGTCTCGTTCCATAGGGGGTTCCCATCTCCATCGGTTTCTATCACCCATATATCCCAGTCTCCACTCCCATAGGATGTTGTTCCGCCGACCATTATGTAGCCACCAGCCGTCCTCTCCCTCACCAGCCAGCCTATATCGCTTCCAGCTCCCCCATAGGTTTTATTCCATAGGATAACGCCGTGTTCATCGAGCTTCAGTAGCCAGAAGTCGTAGCCTCCAGCTCCAAAAGAACTGGTCGCCCCAGCGGCTATATATCCATCCCTAGTTTCATCGATGGAGAAAAGCCAGTCATCTCCATCTCCTCCATAGACCACATCCCACTCTATCTCACCCTCCTCATCGGTCTTTATTATCCAGGCGTCGGCGAGCCTATTCCCTGAGATTGTTTTATATCCAGCTACCATCAGGCCGCCATCACGGGTCTCGGAGACATACCAGGCTCCATCCTCATAGGGTCCTCCATAGGTCTTACACCATAAAACCCTGCCCAGGGAATCAACCCTAAGGAGGAGGGCGTCCCAGTATCCGCTGCCCATGGTTCTAGTTCTCCTGGTGCATCCCGTAACGATGTATCCTCCATCCCTCAACTCCTTTACGCAGTATCCTACATCCCAGTCTGGCCAGCCATAGATGAGACTCCACTCCTCGTTTCCATAGGCGTCTAGCTTCATAAGCCAGATGTCATAGTGCCCTGAGCCCCAGGAGGATGTCTCACCGGCGAATATGTAGCCACCATCTCGAGTCTCCTCGATCGACCAGCCCACATCCCATCTAGCGCCGCCGTAGGTTCTGTTCCACTCGATGTTCCCCTCCTCATCCGTCTTTATCAGCCATACATCATACTCTCCCCGTCCATAGCTTGAAGTCGTCCCGATGATTATGTAGCCTCCGTCGCTGGTCTGCTGAACCGCCCAGCCTACATCCCCCCTATCTCCGCCATAGGTTCTAAGCCATTCGATCTCAGGCGTTGGAGACACTGAGGCGGGGTTGAGGATGATTAGGAGTCCCAGCGAGGCTAATAGAGGTAGAAGGGAAAACATCCCTAAAATCTTGGTGGGCAACCCTTCATCGTCGAGAAGGTAGGGGGAGAATATTAGTCATCCGCCTAGGGCTACCTGAAGAGCTTTAGATGCCCCGTAACTCGATCCATCCTCTCGGAGAGGTCTGGTCCGAGGCCTAGAGCTGTTATGGTTCCCGGAGGCACCTCCGTGAGACCGAGGTCTCTTATGATGACGTTGACGATGCCGAGCTCCTCAGCCTTCTCAGCCAGCTCCTCCAGCTCCTCGAGGGAGTCAACCCGTAGCACAACCTTCTTAGCTCCCTCCTCCCTCCATCGACGCCAGATTCTAGGCTTCCTCCTCCTCGTCTCATATGAGGACTCGACGGCTGCATGGCAGGCTTGACTTATGAGCTTGCCCACACTCATCTCTAGGTCGGCTCTGAGGACTATGCACTGTTTATACTTGAAGAGGCTCTCATCCATCAGGGCACCAACCTCTCACGGTCCCTTGGGAACATACAACACTCCCTGATGTTGCTGGCGCCGGTCACGGCCATTGTCAGGCGTTCAAGGCCTATGCTCCAACCGGCGTGGGGTGGAGCTCCATACTCGAAACATTCGATGTAGTGCTTAAAGTTCTCAGGGTTCAAACCCTTCTCCCTCAGCCTCCGCCTTAGTAGTTCTGGGAGGTGGATCCGCTGTGTTCCGCTGCTGATCTCCAGTCCACGATATATGAGATCGAAGGCGTGAACAAGCCTGGGGTCGTCCTCCCGAGGCATAGCGTAGAAGGGCTTTAGAGCTTCAGGCCAATCCTTTATGAAGAAGGCTTCCTCCCCGAGGAGGCTCCAAAGCTTCCTCTCCTGGGTTCTGGTGAAGTCATCTCCCCACTTGATCTCGTCGCCGACGCCTCTGAGCATCTCTATCGCCTCATCATAGGTCAATCTCCTCAATGGGAGCTTGGGCACCTCCAGCTCTCTCCTCAGCGCCTCTAGCTCCTCCTGTCGCTCCCTCTTCACGGCCTCTAGCATGTATGCCAGACATTCCTCCAGCACCCTCATCACATCCTCATCGTCGGCGTAGGCCTGCTCTATGTCCATCTGCCGAACCTCGTTGAGATGCGTCGGCGTATCGAACTTCTCGGCCCTCCAGACTGGGACGACCATGAAGACCTTCTCGAAGCTGACGGCGCACATCTGCTTATAAAGCTGTGGACTCTGCGCCAGGTAGGCGGTCCGGTCGAAGTAGGGGAGCTTGAAGAGCTCAGCTCCACCCTCGGAGGCTGAGGCTATGATGCAGGGAGGCTGAATCTCCAGGTATCCCCTATCGCTGAGGAATCTCCTGAAGGCCTGCAGCAGCGTGTGCTGAATCCTGAATATGGCTCTGCTCCTCGGGGTTCTGAAGTCTAGGAATCGATAGTCGAGGCGTGTATCCAGCTCGGCCTTCACCCTCCCCGAGACATCGATGGGTATGGGCTGCTTGGCCCTATTGATGAGCTCCACGGCCTCAGGGATGAACTCGACTCCCGCATGGGCGATCCCGCTTTCGATGACCTGCCCTTTGAAGGCGACGACATCCTCTCTGCCGAGGTGGAGTCTCTCCACGGTCTTCGCTATCGGGTTGTCAGGCTTCACGGTTACCTGCATCTCACCCGAGGCGTCTCTGAGTAGTATGAACTTCAATCTGCCGAGATCTCTTGTTCTGCTAACCCATCCTGCTATTGTTAGGATCTCGCCCAGCCTCCTCTTAGCCTCCTCTATACTAACCCTCTCCAACCTGATCCCCTTCGGGGCCGAGTCTATTGATGTGAGAGAGCTTAAAGCTTTGATGCTATGTATGCTCCACCCTTAGGCTTATGCCCCTAACCCTCCGGGCGATCTCAGTCAAAGCCTTTATTCGCTTCTCATTGAGCCTCCTACCCGCCAGGACGATCCTCGTCTCGCTGGAACCGTCTGGAAGCCAGATGACGTTTATGGTGAGTATCCTGTAGCCTGAGAATAGATCCTCTAGAAATTTACGCTCGCTTCCACCGCTCTCTATGACGATGATCCTACGCCTGAAGGCGTCTCGCACCTCCCTTATTAGCCGCCCCCCATAGCCCATGAATTTCTCCCTGTCACCCCTCCCGACAACGAGGGCTAGAACCCCATCCTCCTCGACGACGTCGACGAGCTTTGCATCCTGTATCATGGGGTATTTATCCTCGATGTCGAGGAGGAATCGAGCCACCTTCATGTATAGCTCTGAGACCTCGCCTGACCTCAGCTTCTCCCTGCACTGGGAGCAGAGGACGCCGCTTCTGAGGCAAAATTCACACAGCCTCGTCTCCACTCACTCTTTCCTCCGGGCCGGAGGGCGTGTGGGGGCTGGCGCCTAAGGCTTCGCCGTCTATCTCGTGATCCTGATCTCGATGGTGCTGATGTTCGTCGGCGTGTTGGTGTCCTCGGAGACCATCTCCTCAGTTCCTATCTTGATGTCCTCGACCTTTATGTCCGGCATAAATCTATTCCTCATAACCTCGACGACGTCGACGGCTCTGCTGATAGCTCGTCCTCTCGCCTTTATCAACACCTCATTCGCCCCGCTCTTGAAGAGGGTCATACAGGCGAGGACGTAGTTCAGGATGGGCTTCCTCCCGACGTAAACCGTGTTCACCGACACCTTAAATCCCCCTTCCTCCGTGGTGTTCTATTATCATATCGACATCTAGTTAAAAGGTTATCGTTGTTTGCAGACCCTAATTGTAGAAAGGATAAAATATCATGAAATCTCTATGCTCTAGGTCTGGTGTCCCTGATGTCGCTGAGGGATCCCTTCAAGCTGGAGCTGGCGAGGAAGCATAGATTGGAGAAGATGATATGTAGGAAGTGTGGAGCCACAAATCCACCTAGGGCGACGAAGTGTAGAAAATGTAGGAGCAAAAATCTAAGGCCTAAGAGGATTAGGGGACGCCGCTAGACTTCTCTGCGCCGCCTCGGATTCTTCGTTTCAGGACGAGGAGATTCACCCCTGCTATATAGGCTTCTATACTCGCCCTGACGATATCTCTGCTCCGCCCTCGTGAGGAGACGACGATGTCTCCATGTCTCAACCTCACCTCCACCTCAACCTCCGCGTCAGTTCCCCCTGTTATGGCATCTACATGATACGCCTCTAGGTGGGGCCTCTCCTCGGGTTTTAGGGCTCCCATCACAGCCTTTAACGTGGCGTCCACCGGGCCTACCCCCATCGAGGCTTCGTGATACTCCGCTCCATCGATGCGTAGCTTCACGGAGGCCGTCGGCGTTATGGTGTTGCCCGTGACCACTATGAACTCATCTATCTTCACGGTCTTCTCAGCCTTAACGCCCATAACCTTCTCGGCGATCTCCAGCAGCGTCGTGTCGGCCACCCTCATCCCCCTGTCTCCGCGGGCCTTCACCTCATTTAATATGCGTCGAAACTCCTCTTCTGAGGGCGTTAAGCCCATCTCCTCTAAGTTTCTACGCAGCCCATGTGAACCTGCGTGCTTCCCCGGAACTATATGTCTAGCAGCTCCCACGATGTTTGGATCTATGAACTCATAGGTGGAGGGATGCCTCAAAACCGCGTGGGTATGTATGCCGGATTCATGGCTGA
>CAZEET010000060.1:0-5605 GCA_964511325.1 uncultured Candidatus Bathyarchaeia archaeon
CGTTGATCCCTGAGACTCTGGCGTTGCTGAGGGTGAGGTAGACATCGGATGAGGCCCTGAGCTTCATCGCTGACGCCTCGGGGAGGAAGCCTGGGTGGAATGTTAGGATGACGGTTTTGCCGTCGGAGACGAGGTTCTTCATCTTCGTTATGAAGGTGAGGAGCTCGTGAACCGGCGTGTCGACGGTGAGGACGCTGAGGCTATCTATGACGACGGTGTCGAATCGTCGGCGGTTGAGCTCTAGGAAGCTGCTCGCCACCTTTAGAAAGAAGCTGGAGAGGAATCTGCTCCACTGCCCGCCCTCAACATGGAGGGGATAGATGGAGAGCCTTCCCTTAAGATAGGCTTCCCGTGCATCGAGTTTAATCGATCTCATCATGTTGAGATACTCCTTCACCGTCGCCTCGCTGGTTATGACGAAGATCTTTAACCCTTCCTTTAGCATGGAGTGAACCATCTTCATCGTCAGAACGGTCTTCCCTGAGCCGTGGTCTCCCTCGACGCTGATTAGACTTGGATGTGGGATTCCCCCTCCCAGTCCTCTATCGAGATCTTCTATTCCTAATCTGATCAGCCTCAACTGGCTCTCACCCCCTCATCGGCCGCTGTCACCCCATAGTGGGAGGCAAAGAGAACTAGAACAGTCTCTCCTAGAGATATGTCCGGAGCTCCATCGGGGAGCTCGACGTGGATGAGGGCTTCCTCTCCAGGGGCGATGTAGGGATGCTCTTGGGGGTCAAAGGTCTTACCCGCTCCGGAGACCTCGATCTCCAGAACCCTATAATCCTCTATGGGATAGCTCCTCCCTCTATAGGCGATGATAATGGTGTTCCATCGGTAATCCTCCTCGGAGTGGAGGAAGATGACCCTTGAGCCTATGTTCTCGATGGTGAAGTTCACATATCTGACGCCAATGGACTCTATTCTCAGCCTAAGCTCCACCTCCAACTGAGTCCTCTCCCACTCCCCCTGGGCGTAGAGCAGTTCCCTTAGCCCAATCGTCATCTGTATCATGGCCCCTATGAAGAGGCCTGCCGAGGTTAGGAGGGCGAGGAGGAGGATGGCGGAGGCGAGTGGTGTGGAGAGGCCCATGGCATCACCTCACGGCCCTGAGAAGAGGTAGCCGCTCCCCACACCTCTGAAGGGTTCAAGCCTCGTCTCGAAGATCTCCCCGCTAGGCTCCTCCCTTGGATAGGCCCTTAGAACGGCTGTCTCACCGCTCTCCCAGACCCCATCGCCATCGACGTCCTCCAGGGTGAACTCGCCGCTTCCCAGGGTAGCCGACGCGTTGTAACTATAGAGCTCCGCCTCCCTGTAGGGGCCGACGTAGAGGTCGAGATGTTCGTAATCCGTGACGGGGAGCGGCCCGATGTTCTTGGCGTAGATGACATAGTGGCTAGGCGATGTGGAGCTGTCTATCGTGGCGTAGACGATCTCCAGTTGAACAGCCATCTCCCTTCGAGCCGTCTCCACGGCCTGTAGTATGTCGCTCTGTAGTAGGCTTCCGGTGTAGACGACGTATCCGGAGACGCCGCTTGCTAGGACGACGGAGGCGACGACGATGATAACCTCGCTGAGGGTTGAGGAGAACCCCATCTATCTACACCTCGGAGCTGCGCTGAGCCTCAAGGCGTCGAAGACCGCCTCCATCGCATCTTCCGGTCTTAGGGCGATGCCCGAAGCGGCGGCTGCCCCATAGATGTTTAGTATGAGCTCCTCTATGCTGATCCCCTTAACCCGGGCTTTCTCCACTATCGGCGTCAATTTGGAGATGAACCAGCTTGATCCCTCCGGTAGGTATCCGAGATGTTCACAGTATTCCGATAGGCTGTTGATATCCTCAGGCTCTAGGCCTAGGTCTAGGAGGGACCATATCCACTTTAGGATGGTGAATCTCCCCCTAAGCGATATCGGCCTGGGTGGAGCAGCCTCAACCGGCTCCTCGTAGACCTCCTCCACGTCCTCCACCTGCTCCTCCTGCTGCTGGGATGGCTGCTCCACCCTGGGTGGAGGCTGAACCCCCTTGAGTCTATCGAGCCTCTCTATATCCTTCTCCGTCGTGATTACTCTGAGGATGTTGAAGGGGTTCTCTATCTCGCTAATCGCCGATCTTATGTCAACTATGGCATCCCTCAGTGCCGAGACGGTCTCCTTGAGGTCTGAGGTGGTCTTCATGACGTTCTCACTTAGTCTCCTTAACCCCTCCTCCAATCCCCTTATCCTCTTCTCGATCTCCCCCTCCGCCCTTTCCTCCTCACTCCGCTCCTCCTCGCCCTCCATTCCCTTTGACACCCTCCAACCTAAGCGTGAGAAAAAGGGGGGACTAGCCGAGGTCTATGAAGCTGTTCGCGCTCATTCCTCCAGGGGCGGTTCTAACCACCGTTAGGGCTGCACCCCTAGCCGTCTTCACCTCTATCTTCACCTTCTCATAGTCGTCGACGCCGTGTCCAGAGCCTAGATGGATGACGAGGAAGGCCTTCTCCCTCGACTCCAGCACGTTGTCGCCGTCGTCGTTGTAAATGAAGAACTTCGCCTGATCGGCTCCGACGTCGTTCAGCAGCGTGGAGGACACTTCCTTTGGATCATCGAGGCTAGACGGCCCCGCATAGATGTCTAGGAGCTCCGCATCTGGGAGGTATATGGAGACGACGATGGAGTCGTTGTTGAGGTCTACCTCGGATCCGCCTACGCTGAGTTTCACGGGGAAGAAGATGTATTCGATGACGCCTGAGGCGTTGGTCTTAGCGGTGACGACGCCGTCGAGCTGTAGGGCGCTGGTGCTCTCCCCCAGACCCTTGTTGATCGCCTCCTTAGTCTTCTGGGTGGCGAAGAAGCCCATGTTTATGACGACGTAGCTGAGGGCTGCGGCCGTCACGATGAAGGCTATGAGTATTATGGCCGCCTCGATGCCGACCATTCCCCTCCTAGACCTCAAAGCCCTCATAGGCTTCACCTATCCGACCAGAACCCAGGTGCTCTTCGGCATCGTCTCCGGTATGGTGAACTCTATCGAGAGGGGCGCCGTCTTCTCCAATCTGATCTCGACGACGATCCGTGTTCTCACTGAGGCGGCGTCGCTGCTGCTGAGATGGATCATCAGGTAGCCCTTCTCGAAGGAGTCAAGGGTTGAGTCGCCGTTGCTGTTCTCTATGAAGAGCTTGGCCGCCGTGCTCGTCGTATTCATCTGGGTGACTAGGTCGTCGAGGGTCTTACTCGTTGGGTCATAGTCCTCATCGACGCCCTGATAGATGTCGGCGTAGGCCTTAGACCCGATCTTAAGGGTGACGACGGTCTCATTCTTCCACATGGCGACATACTTGACGCCGAAGGCCCTCAGCGGGATGACGAAATCCGTGATCGTATCGCCCGTCGAATCGGTCTTGACGAAGATGCTTCCATCAACGGTTAGCGGCGTGCTCGCCTGTTTCAAACCTTCCTGTATGACGGTCTTACCCCGCTCCGTGGCTAAAAGGCCCTGATTGACGACCATGAAGCTGAAGGCAGCCGCGATTATGACGAAGGCTATTAGGACGATCGCCGCTTCGAGGCCAACTATACCTCTGCTGCCTCTACGCCTCTCCACCCTCTGCACTTCTTTCCCCCTTGGCTACCCCTCGACGGCCTATAAAGTGTTTGTGCAGATTAAATGTATATGTTATCTAGATGTATATCCTCGAAGCCTTCATAACCCTGGGCTATCTACCCCTCCCTCGCTCCATCAAAGCCGACATCTCAGGGAGTCACAGGTGTAACTGACACCCTCGGGGCGAGGTGGGGTTGCCGGAGAAGAGGAGTTCCTGATCCCTCAACTCTACCCCCTGGTCCTAGCCGCCCTGATGATCTCTCGACACTGATCGGCATATTCGCAGTATTCCAGGCAGGAGGCGTCGGGCTGAGGCGGCCTCCACTTGGTTCCACAGTCGAGGCAGATACCGGTGTCCTCATCGCTCCATACTTCCACGGTGCCACCGCAGACGCGGCATTGAACGAGACCTTAGGGCGTAGAAACCTCTCCAGCCCGGGGCAGATCTGAGGTGTGAGGTGCCCCCCTCATATCCCCCTCCCTCAGCTCTACCTTATGGTGACGGTGCATCCCTTGATGGGTATACTCTCACCGGAGGTCTCCATGGATCTCTGGAGGGTGAACCTCTCGCCTCCACTGCCGGCTGGCATCTCCCACCTGTCGGGCAGTATCGCTCGGCGTGTTTCTTCACGGTACGGTGTTGAAGAGGGTCTCCACCGTATCTCTATTGACATGGTAGATCTTCATCCTCCCCCGCCTCTCCACGTGGACGAAGCGGCATCGGATGAGGGGGCGGAGGTTGTGACTGATCATGCTCTGCTACTGCCTGAGGGCATCGGCGAGCTGGGACATGCTCATCGGCCTCTCCAGCAGCTTCTCCAATATTGTGAGCCTGGTGGGATTCGCCATGGTGGAGAAGAAGAGGTAACAGGTCTTGCTCAGCCCCCGCTTCATGGTGCGCCCCTCGATGATTGAAATCTATTTCATATAAGTCCCGCGGCTCAGCGATAGCCATAAATAATATCTCTTCCCTCTACCTCCACACCACGAGGAGTCCCCCTTGGCGAGGGAGGTAAGGCAGATAGTCAGGCTCCATGGGACGAGCCTAGACGGCACTAAGCCGACCCCCTATGCCCTCTGCGGCATAAAGGGGATCGGCCAAAGGATAGCCTGGGCCATCGTCCGGAGGGCTGGCATAGACCCCACCACCAGGCTGGGCTCTCTCTCCGAGGGCGAGCTTAAGAGGTTGGAGGCTATCATCGAGGATCCCGCCTCCTGGGGCCTCCCAAGCTGGCTCTTTAATCGACGTAAAGATCCGAGGACCGGTAAGGATCTCCACCTACTAGGCTCCGACCTGGAGCTGCAGGTGAAGGCCGACATAGAGTTGATGAAGGAGATACGATGCTGGAAGGGTGAACGCCATGCCAGGGGCCTTAAGGTGAGGGGTCAGAGAACTAAGACGACGGGTAGGAAGGGACGCACCGTAGGCGTCGTGAGAAGGAGGAGGTGAGGAGTTGGGAGATCCTAAGAAGAAGAGGAAGAAATACACGACGCCTAAACGCCCCTACGATGTTGACACCCTCCGGGAGGAGCTCAGGCTCATAGGCCTTTATGGACTTAGGAATAAACGGGAGCTTTGGAAGCATCGAACAGAGTTGAGAAGGATCAGGAGGATGGCGAGGGAGATGCTCTCGCTTCCGCCTGAGGAGCGGGCGGAGCAGGAGAGGCAGCTGATGGCTAGGCTGAGGCGTCTAGGCTTAATAGGCGAGAAGGCTACCTTAGAGGATGTCCTCGGCCTAAGGGTTGAGGACATCTTAGAGAGGAGGCTTCAAACCATCGTTTACCGCAAGGGCTTAGCCAGGTCCCCCTATCAGGCGAGGCAGCTCATCGTCCATGGTCATATAGCCATCGACGGCCGCCGGGTGAGGGTTCCAAGTTACCTCGTGGAGATAGATGAGGAGGATAGGATCAGCTACGCCGAGACCAGCCCCCTCGCAGATGAGAATCACCCCCTCAGGAAGGAGCTTGAGGCGATGAAGATGGTGGGTGAGGCGAGATGAGTGAGCGGAAGGAGAAGTGGGG
>CAZEET010000061.1:0-5599 GCA_964511325.1 uncultured Candidatus Bathyarchaeia archaeon
GAGGCCTTCTGATGGGCTTTGAGATCGTAGTCGGTTCTATAGGCGTGTCCAGCAACCTCGATCCATCCCCAGCTCTCAAGGTAGACCTCATGGTCATAGGTTTGAGTTGAATAGTGCGACCTCTCCTCGGGCAGATGCGCCCTGAAGCGCTGTCGTTCGGGAGGTACGCCGAGATATGTGATGAACCTCTTCGATACCCCCATGAAGTAGGCCTGCCACTCGGTTTTTATGTAGCCCCTCTCGACGGCCTCGCCCAGCGTAACCTCCAGCGGCTTCTTGAAGCCTTCAGCCTCCATCTCCTCCGTTATGAGCTTGACGGATTCATCTGAGACTTCCTTAAACCAGGGGCATTGACCCTCCTGGGGGTCGAAGAAGAGCTCCAGCTCCATGATGGTGAACTCCCTAAGCCTCAGCAGCCCCCTTCGAGGCGAGATCTCATTTCTCATGACCTTCCCGATCTGGGCGAGGGCGAAGGGGAGCCGCTCTCTGGCGTGGTGGAAGCCGAGCTTGAAGTTGAGGAACATCCCCTGAGCGGCCTCAGGCCTGGCGAAGCCTGGCTCTCCACCCATAGGGCCAATCTGGGTTTGGAACATGGTGAGGAATTCCTGTGGCTCGCTTAGGTCTCCGCCGCACTCGGGGCATCTAATCCCCTTCTCCCGTAGCAGCCTCCTTATGGCCTCCTCGCCCATCGCCTCTACGTATTCGAGGCCCGCCTCCTCCTCTATGAGGTGGTCAGCCCTGAAGACCCTGTGGCATTTAAGGCATTCCACCATAACATCCTTGAAGTGCTCCAGATGCCCCGAGGCCTTGAAAACCCTCAGGGGATTGAGAACAGGCGTGTCCAGCTCGAGGAAGCCGTGGGGATCGACGAAGAAGCGTCTCCAAGCCTTCTCGATGTTTCTCTTCAGCTTTGTTCCCAGGTTCCCATAGGTGTAGAAGCCTCTTAGACCGCCATATATCTCGAAGGAGGGCCAGAAGAAGCCCCTTCTCCTGGCGAGCTCCATAATAGCCTCGTGTAGTTCCCTACCCTTCATATCGGTAGCCCTAATCGAATTGATGTTGATCAATATAAAGATAATAAGGGGCTCCTTCTCTAGGGCTCCTCGATAACCGGTCTAAATTTATATCCATACTCGATGATTCCGGAGGAGCCGTCCTCCCTGACCCTTCTGAAGGTGGCCTCAACCCTGAGGCCAACCCTCATTTCCTCGGGTTCCACATCAACTACCTGAGAGAGTATTTGAGTCCCATCATCTAATCTTATCAGGGCTACGACGTAGGGGGCGTACTTTTCATAGCCCTTGGGAGGATGTTGTATAACGGTCCAAGAAAGCACCGTTCCCCTCTCACTTAATTTACACTCCTCCAGCTCCCTGCAGCCACAATGTGGGCAGAGGCGTCTACGGGGGAAGATTATGGAGCCACACTCGGTGCAGAGCTCTCCTATAAGTCTATAGCGATACTTGATCTCCCTCCAGTATCTCGGGGCACTCATCTCTAACGCCTCCGGAGAATCGTAATCGAACAGGTGGAGGCGACTCCACCTAGGTTCTCGGCCAAGCCAGTCTCCGCATCCTCCACCTGGCATCGATCGGCCTCACCTAAGAGTTGGAGGGCGACCTCAGCAACTTGATATACGCCTGTCGCACCTACCGGGTTGCCTCTTGCCTTTAGGCCTCCGAAGGTGTTGACGGGGAGCTCTCCATCTCTACGGACATTTCCCTCGGACACATAGCGGGCTCCAAATCCCTTCTCGACGAAGCCTAGATCCTCTAAGCTAAGGATGCCCATGATCGTCGTCAAGTCGTGAAGCTCCACGAGGTCTATATCCCGCGGGGAGATACCAGCCATCTCGTAGGCCCTCTTCGACGCCATTCTCACAGCTTCGAGGGTTAGGGGATCCCGCCTCTCGGTGAGGAAGAAGTGATCCACCGCGACCGTTGAGGCGGCTATCTCCACGTTGCCAGCGTCTGCAGTGAGGATGAGAGCTGCTGCTCCGTCGCCTATGCCTGAGCATTCGAGCATATGAATCGGATCCGCCTCCATCGGGGAGGAGAGGATCCTCTCCACGCTGACCTTGAAGGGGTATTGAGCATGGGGGCAGCCCACGGCGTGTTCATGGCTAACGGCCGCTAGGGAAGCTATCTCCTCAGGCTTAGCCTCGTAGCGCTCCATGTAGAGCCTATGTAACAATGCGCATAGGCCTATATCTGTGACTCCGGTGTAGGCGGTGTACTCCTGATCTTCAGCCATGGCGAGGGCTGAGCGAACCTCCTCTGGTAGGGCATCACTCATCTTCTCCACACCTACGACGATGACGCTATCGTATAGGCCTGAGGCTACAGCGAGATAGGCCTCATGGATGGCGACTCCACCGCTGGCTTGGGCGGCCTCAACCCTTATGGCGGGGATTCTCCTCAATCCAAGAGCATCGGCCAGCATGGCCCCTAAATGCAGTTGTCCTTGGATCGGGGCGGCAGCCATGTTTGCTATATAGAGGGCATCTATATGATCTATCTCAACCGAATCCAATGCCTTTAGGGCTGCCTCACAGGCTAGGTCTCTAAGAGAAAGCTCCCACTGCTCTCCGACAGGGGTGAGGGCCACCCCACCTATGGATACGGGTCTCATAGGTGGATCTTTCCCCTCATCCTCGAGTATAGGCTGTAATCTAGGTATCTCTTCCTCGCTATGAAGGTCGAGACGGGTAGATCTCTGGGTCTACCCTCAATTATGGCGTCTTGGACGACGAAGCTGAAGGCGTCGCTCCCCGCACCGGAGCCATAGGAGACAACTAGGATGCGATCCCCGGGCTCGGCCACATCGAGGGTGGCGGCCAACCCTATTGGTGTGGAACCCGCATAGGTATTGCCTACATAGGGGACGATGAGACCAGGCTTTATGGCATCCATGCCGAAGCCGAGTCTCTTAGCCACCTTAACCGGAAACTTCACATTCGGCTGATGGAAGACGGCGTACTTAAAGTCCTGGGGGCCATAGCCCAGCTCGGCCATTAAACCCTTAGCGGCTCCGATGATATGCCTGAAATATGCCGGCTCACCCGTGAATCGGCTCCCATGTCTCGGATACATCTCGAGGCCTCTCCTCCAAAAGTCTGGGGTGTCAGTTACGTAGGAGTAGGAGCCTTCGAGATATGCGAGGGTCTTATTAGATTTGAGGGTGAAGATAAAAGCTGCTCCACCACAGGCTACGGTATACTCTAGCGGATCTGCGGGCCGTCCCTGAGCCGTGTCGGCCCCTATAGCCATGGCATACTTCACCATGCCGCTGGACACCAGACCTATACACGCCTGGAAGGCCTCCGTCCCGGCTTTACAAGCGAATTCATAGTCTGCAGCCGTCACCTGAGGCGTGGCCCCTATCGCCTCGGCAACTATGGTTCCACAGGGTTTCACGGCGTAGGGCTTGGACTCCGTTCCTACGTATATGGCCCCGATCTCTCTCGGATCGATCTTGGCTCTTTTAATCGCGTATCTCGCACATTCCACCGCTATGGTGACAGCATCCTCATCGATGGAGGCGACGGCCTTCTCCTCTATGGGCTCCGCACATCCACCCCAGACCCTGCTTATCTCTGAGGCCTTGAGCCTATTCATGGGGATATAGGCCCCATAGCCTATGATGCCGACGGGGCGGCTGGTCTTCAAAACCATCACCAATGGGCGATGATTAGTTGATGATTCATCTCTCATATACTATTTAAGTTTTCGTTAAGCATCGATTGGCTATTCGTCGATCGACGAATCAGCCGATGAGGGTTTTGAAGATTGACCTGATGGATCTCATCGAAGCCCTGAAGGAGTAGGGCCTCTCAAAGGGCGTTATGAAACGCCTCCAATCCTCTCCTACGACATCAAGCTTCTCCACATCGATCTCTCCGACGCCTAGTTCATAGGCTCTCTTTAGATGCTCAACCTCCATGGGGTCTATGCCCATGATGCTGGTGGATATGGCGTCCACCTCCAGGGGGTTTCTACCAGCTATGATGAGCCCCATCTCCTTCGGCGTCCCTATGACTGGGCCGTTTCCCTCCATGGCTGTTATGGCGTCGAGGATGATGAGATCATGTCTAATCACCTTCGCTAGATAGGGGAGGATCTCATCGAGATATGGGTGGAGCTTCCTCTTATCCCTCCTCATGGGGAGGCCGAAGAGGTTCTTTATCGATAGGGTGACGAGGGTAGGCCCAGAGGTCTTCATCTTCGGGAGATTTATGAAGTAGTCCGCCTCCAGAACCGTTTTTGGCAGCCTTATTTCAACCTCCCCGATCCTATGGATCTCCCCCTCATCCTCGCTGAGGTTAATGAACTCGACGTCGAGATACCTCAATAGGTCTAGTAGACCAGATTTCTCAGCTCTGCTGTCTGCCGTCCCAGAGATGTTGTCGCTCTCCACCACGACTATATCGTCTGTCTCATTCTGTAGCAGCCTTATGACGGCCTCTATAACCCTGAAATCTGTGATGACCATCCCGTAGGGATTCCTGGGATAGCAGATGTTCGGCTTTATCACCGCCCTTGCCCCCCTCCTGATGTCGAATCCACCTAGGAGCTCCACCGCCTCCTCGATGGCTCCGTGTACATTATCCCCCTCGACTTTAACGATGGCTATTCTACCCATGGATCTCCATCACCTCCTCCATCTCCTCTAGGGCTGCTATTATGGCCGTCTCAGCCTCCATCGTCAGCCTCGGCTCCTCCAGGCCTCTAACAACCCTATAGAAGTGTCTATACTGCCTCATGAAGGAGGGGTGCCTCATCCTGAGAAGCTTGAAAAATCGACTCAGGCCTCCTCCCCCAATCCTCCTCGTCTCACCACCCCTCTTCAGGGTGAGAGTCCATGGATTCCTCATCAAATCCATCCTCATCAAGCCTTCCGACCCCTCTATTTGAACCTCGAAGCTTGGTATGATGGCCGTCCAGCTCGCCTCCCCCTGGAGGGGGATGGTATCCGCCTTGAGGTGGAAGGTGAGGTTGTCGACGACGGGGTAGCTCCTCCTCCAGCCCTCCACCTCTAAGACCTGGAATTTCCACCCCGTGATTAGACCTGCGACGGAGAGTATATGGGGTATTAGATCCTCGATTATGGCGTTGTCGCCCTGAAGCCTGAAGGGTGTCATGGGTCTATAGCCCCTGAGATTATTCATCAATCTAATCGTAACGCGCTCTATCTCGCCTATCGCCTCCTCACCTAAAAGCTTTAGAGCCTCGTCTAAGATTGGGGTGTGAGCATAGTTATGGAAGGGGTGGGCTACAAGCCTCCTCTCCTCGGCTTCAACCGCTATCCTCCTACACCCCTCAACGCTTCTCGCCATCGGCTTCTCGCATAGGACATGCCTACCGGCCTTCAAGGCTTCGAGGGACATCTCCTCATGGAGGTCTGGGGGGGTGTTGATGGCAACGGCCTCGACATCTCCATCTCCGAGGAGCTCCTCATGGTTTACATACCATCTGGCACCGATGTCCTCCGCCACTCTCCTTGCCCTGTTGAGATCCCTGTCGGCAACGGCCACCACCTCGATCTCCTCAACCTCCTCCACAGCCTTTAGGTGGAACATCGTCGTGGCCCTTCCACATCC
>CAZEET010000062.1:0-1616 GCA_964511325.1 uncultured Candidatus Bathyarchaeia archaeon
ACGGATGTCATGCTGAAGGTGCAGAACCTAGTCAGGAACCTTTCCGAATCGCTGACCGTATCCGACCTCATCAGGAAGGATTCATCGAAGGTGCTAGGTGAAGTCGTGAGCCTGAGCGATCTGGTTCAGCTGAGCAGAACTCTGACACTCGTCCTCTCGGAGCTTATATCGATGAGCGATCTGATATCCAGATCCCCATTGAAGGTAATTACCGATCAGCTCGACCTAACCGATGTGTACTCAAGGACATGGACCTTGAGCAGAATACTAAGCGATGTCGTGAACCTATCGGATCTAATCTCAAGGTATCCCGGTAAGGTACTGAGTGACTCAATCAGCCTGACGGATCTGTACTCAAGGATCCAGAACTTGGTAAGGACCTACTCCGATTCACTGACGGTGAGCGATATCATATCGAGATCTCCGTCGAAGGTGATTACCGAGCACCTCACCCTCTCGGACCTGCTGTCTAGAACCGTGTCCTTCAGCCTGATGCTGACCGAGCTGCTGGTCATTAACGACCTGATCAGGAGGAGCACTTCAAAGGTCCTTGAGGAGGAACTGATACCCGTTGATAGCATCTCCAGAGCCGCTTCGAAGTACCTCAGAGATGATGTAACCCTTTCCGACGTACTGCTGAAGAAGCTCACCGTCAATCTCGTGCTCACCGAGGTACTGGCCGTGATGGACCTCATCACGAGAAGCTCATCGAAGGTTCTGGGTGAGGAGCTGGTGCTCGACGATATCTACAGCAGGAAATGGACCCTGAAGAGAGTTCTGGATGAGGTCGTCGTCCTCGGAGATATTGCACTGAGGACGGCGATCAAGACGCTGATCACGGTGCTCGGACTGAGGGACCTACCGGTCAGCAGGAAGGTAGATCCGGCTCTGCTTGCCGAGTACATGAGGCTCTACCTTAAGAAGCTGAGGGACCTCATCGATATAATGGGGTGATGCAATGGCCCATCCGCTCGGAAGCATCAACGTGATAAACTACCTGAGGAGGATAGGGGAACTTGCCGATAAGGTAGCTCAACTTGAAGCCATGATCTACAGCCATGCTCACAGGCACATAGCCGGAGGTGGAGATCAGCTATTCGATCTGAGCTTGGATCAGATAGCTACTGGCTCCAGAATTCCGTTCAGTAACGGATGGAGGATAGAGCAGGACGACACCTACGGGATAGTGATAGTCGATCCTACCGGGAAGAGGTACAGAATTCTGATAGAAGAAATATAGGGAGATGTGACCGGACTACACCGAAGTCCTGCCACCTCACGGGAGTCGAGGCCAAGTTCGGTCAGGTTATCTAGGTAATGTGCTGACTATTAAGTATTTCTGTTCCTCTTCAGCTCGTTCAGGATCTTGGTCAGGTCCCTCTCGATTCTCCTTATCTCACTTGCCAGCTGCTCGTACTTCCTCTCCAGCTGCTCGAATCTGGTCTCATCAGGTGTTATTACGTCTATGTTCTCGGTATAGATCACCACCTTATCCGTCCGGATCCTTACCTCGGTCATGATCTCACCTCCGATCTGGTGGGAGCGGGGAGGATTTGAACCTCCCGTTAACCCGGTCTGGAGCCGGGCACCTTACCGCTCGGTCACGCTCCCGTGAG
>CAZEET010000062.1:1716-5461 GCA_964511325.1 uncultured Candidatus Bathyarchaeia archaeon
TCACCTCCTTCTCCCCGCAGGAAGAAGTACGGGAGAAGTACCGGGAGAACCCTCGTAATTCATCGGGCGGGGCGGTATGCTACTGAAACAGTCCCGGTAACACCCGCCGTACCTCTCACCGTACCTCCTCCTGCTCTGGGGAGGAACCTCAATAAAATATAGGCTTGCTCGGTTCAACTCCCAGCTCCGCACAGGCACATTCGAACTTCTCCTCACCTCGCTTCATCACACAGTAGCGATCCGGATCTCTGTCCGGATCTTTTTTCGCCTTCCTCCTCAGCTCCCTGATCTTCCTGATGGCATCATCCCTATCTGCTGTTGCATAAACCACCTCCTCTATTCCCTCATATCCGACGTAGACTATGACGTAGATCTCATCACCGACTCCGAGTGCCTTCTTCAGCTCGTCCCTGTGCTTCTTGATGAATTCCCAGAAGCTGTTGTAATTCCAGATCCCGTAGTGGTCGTCGTTAACGATGCAGGTCGTATCCTTGTCGTGCCACTCCCTGCAGGCGAAGCAGTACCACTTATCGGATATTGATGGCTTCATCATCTCACCTACATAACCCTGCTCAACCACCACGTATAAATCCTTCCCAATCTCCTGCAGTTCAACCAGTGCTTCTTGCCAAGGTATTCGAGTACGTTGGTCTCGCTCTTCCAGAAGTAGACATTAGCGGTCAGCTCATCGTAGGGCTCCGTCACCTCATCTCTGGTCACTATTGCCTCCTCGTAGCCTATGTACGTATCCTCGATTACGTACCTGTTCAGCGAAACCCCTATCGTCAGTCCGGTGCAGTTCGCTCTGGCTATCATCTCATCCTTCTCCCTGTCGAAGCTGTCCTCACCGTACTGATCGGGTCTCAGGGTGTAGACGAAGATCCTTATCTCGGCTATAACCTCAGGAGTCTTCTCCGGGCATACCTCATCTATCTTGGTGTAGATCCATCCCTTCTGAACCCTCCAGATCGAGTACCAGATGTACCTCCTGAACCAAGGATACCTTATCCAGTGAACCTCCCTCTCCACCAGTCCCCTCTCGTAGAGCGAGGAGAGCCATCTCCTCGCCGTCCAGATGCTTACTCCGTACCTGTCGGCAACTTCTCTTGTCGTCTTACCTCCCCTGAGGAACTCCAGCAGTTCCCTCTCAGGGGGCAAGGACATTCACATCACCGTCACAGATCTTCCTGAAGCTGCAGTACCTGCACTCCCAGTTACCGTAGCCCCAAGTCTCGGGTATGATCCTGTAATCGTCCTCCTCGACCGCTCTGAGCAGTACATCTCTCCTCTCAAGTATCCACTTCTCCTCCTTCTTCGGATCGACCATGACCGGTATTACAACGAGCCTCGGTACCGATAAATAGAATACGATCAGGAAGCCGGTCCTCTTGTTCATCAGGTAGCAGTAGACCGTGAGCTGGTCGAGCCACTGCTCTGAGATGAAGTTCCTCCTCTGGGTCTTGGTCGTCTTTATCTCAACCGGGTACTCTCCGTAGACCATGTCCACATGGCCTATTATCCCGTTTCTCTCAACTTCAACCTCGCTGAACCCGGTCATGCTCTGTATCGCTTCATGGAGCTTGATCCCGGTTATGAAGTGGAGCAGCGTCTCATCGGATACCCTCTCCTCATAGCCCTTCCTCCTGAAGAACCACTTCCTGCCGCATGAAACCAAGGATGTGGCACTTATCTTCATCGGATCCCTATCCGCCCACTTCTCCTCAACTTCGGTTTTTATCGTCTGAAATATTTGCTTTATCATCTCCGCCCTGAGCTGATCGACGTTCACTCATCGCTCACCTCTGCAAGCTTCTCTTCCCTCATCCACCTGATGATCCTCTTCAGCACCTCGATCATCTCCTCAAGAGCATCAGCAGTTTTATCAATGTCCCTGAACAGAGGAGCTATGCTGAGCGTCAGACCTACCTTCTTTTCCACCTCGTTTATCTCGGCGTAATCATCGTCGAGTATTGTAAGCCATGCACAGGGAATTACCTTGGAATCGAAGTACATCAGGTACATGGTCCTGTACTTTCCCCTCTCCCTGACCACGAACATCCTCACCATTTCACCTGACACCTCAGGAGCTTTGAAAGACTGTTGCCGTAACCGCAGTTATGGCACTCAAGATAGAGCCAGTACTTATCCGGCTTCTCGTGGAGGTAGCTCTTCAGATTTACGTTGACATCCAGCTCCGCACCGCAATTCAGGCACCTGAACTTCTTTCCTTCGAGGTACCTTATCACCTCCGGTATCTCACTCTTCCTTACCTGCACCTTCCTCACCCCTCTCCACGTCCATACCTCCCCACTCGGAGGTCCAGAACCTCAGCCTGATTCCGTTGTCGAGGACCAGCACCATGTCTCCGTAGTCGTATTCTATGCACTCCGTCTCGACCGTCGGAGGAGTCAGGCACGTGTAGTCGTAGAGAGGTAATTTATCGAACTCAACACCGACTATCCTTGCTCCGATCACCTTCTCGAGGACCTTCTCAACGCATTCCTTCCACTTCTGCTCATCCTTACTCTTCTGAACCTTCACCTGCCCTCCACCTCCACCCTGTCCGATAGATTCACGTCATCTATCCTCTTCCTGACCTCATCCGCACACTTCCTGTACGTCAGCAGGAGCACGGATCTGTTACCGTAGAGCTTGGCTGCAACCCTCGGTTCTCCGCACTCGGGTGATAGCTCGTCTATTATCTTCAGGAGTTCGTTCACCTCATCTTCACTCATCTTGACCAGCTCTAGGTCCAGAACGAGCTTATTTATACTCTCTCTAACATCCACCTTAATTCACCTCTTCCACAAAAATAAATCACGTGGGATAAATAAAAATCTTTTCACTCACCAGTACATTACGATGTACCACAGTGCGAGGAGCATCATGCCGAACGTGAAGTGGACCTGAGCCTGTACCTCTCCCTTCCTCTCGAACCTGTAGCCGCTCAGGTAGAGTCCGGTGTAGACGAAGCTAGACAGCGATACGATGAGCAGGATCAGTCCTCCGAATACCAGTGCCGAGTACTTGATTATCGAAGCGGAAAACGAGCGGGAGATTCTGATCAGCTCGTTCGACAGAAACAGGTAGGTGAAGCCCTCAATCCCGGAGTAAAATGCCTCTTCCTTTCCCTCCCTTATCACCTTCTCCCTGTTCAGGTACTTGCCGTAGGATATGAAGTGCAGTATCGACAGTCCGAGAAGGGCCAGAGAGATCAGGACCTCATTCAGGTTCGTCGCTCCTCACCTCTCCAACTGTTCTTTCCCTCTATCCCTCGCACCTACCCTCACCCAAGGGACAGAACCGTCCGATTGCTCGGAAACGGTCCAGAACCTCACTGGGCATGTTCGTCTTCAGTTTGACTTTATTGTGCCTGCACATCAGGCACTCCGTTGTGTAGGCTCTGGTACACTCCTCGATGAGATCGCATTCGACGTGTCTCTTTATCCAGTTTATCAGGTTCTCGTCGATGCTCACCATACCCTCACCATCTCCCTTAACTCATCCAGTGCCTCTAGGATCCCGTCTATCTTACTCTGGATCTCCTCCCGTTCATAAACCTTCCTCGGTGTTATGTTGCGCTTTACCGAGTCCCTCATTCCGTTCAGTACGTATCTCATCAGGTCTATTATTTCGGAATACGTCATCTCCTTGCTCTCCATTCCGATCCAGACGCAATTATCGGACCCCACTGCTATCTTAAGATCTCCGAAGTACTTTACCTTGATCTTCACGCCTCATCACC
>CAZEET010000063.1:0-5357 GCA_964511325.1 uncultured Candidatus Bathyarchaeia archaeon
GAGGCCGCTACCACGTCATCGACCACGGCGAAGTGAAGACGATGGGACTCGACGAATTAGTCGGAGTGCTGGAGCGGATGGGCCCCGAGGATGTCTTCATAAAGGGCGCGAACGCCATTGACCCTTATGGAGCTGCGGCCATCTTCCTCGGCTCGCCGAAGGGTGGGACCATAGGGGCTGCCATAGGCTACCTAACCGCGAAGGGTGTGAGGTTCATCATCGCCGCTGGATTGGAGAAGCTGATTCCCTATCCGCTGGAGGATGTGGCGGCGAGAACCGGCATAGGGCTGATAGACGTATCGCTGGGCATGCCCGTCGGCCTCATGGTCGTCCACGGCGAGATAATCACCGAGATAGAGGCCTTCAGGCTTTTGACGGGCGTCGAGGCAACACCCATCGGGGGTGGAGGCATAGATGGCGGTGAGGGCTCCAGGACCTTCGTCATCGAGGGCGATGAGGAGGCTGTGAAGAAGACCTATGAGCTCCTCCTGAAGATTAAAGGGGAGCCCCCGCTGAGGACGAAGACGATGAGATGCAGCGAATGCTGGGCCAACTGTAAGTATAAGGAGCTTGAGGGGTAACTCCAACTTTTTATTGCCTCAAACCCATTCTAATCGAGTATGGTCGTCACCCCTCCTTGGGAGATCGAGCGAACCGTCCACATCAAGGCCGTCGAGGAGACCGATCCAGAGTATGGATGTCCACCGGATAAGAGGCCGCTGAAGGATCACATCCGATTCGGCATCATAAACCTCGACAAGCCCCCTGGGCCGACGAGTCATGAGGTGGTCACCTGGGTTAAACGCATGATGGGTCTGGATAAAGCTGGACACGGCGGAACCCTCGACCCTAAGGTGACGGGAGTCCTCCCCATAGCCTTGGAAGACGCGACGAAGGTGGTTCAGGCGCTGCTCTCAGCGGGCAAGGAGTATGTCTGCGTCATGAGAACCCACGGCGAGGTGGAGGAGCGGCGGGTCATTGAGACGCTGAAGCTCTTCGAAGGGCGCATCTATCAGAGGCCGCCGGTCCGGTCGTCGGTGAAGCGTAGGCTGAGGACCAGAACCATCTACAGGATAGAATACCTGGAGGGCGACGGCAGAAACTGGCTCTTCAAGGTCGCCTGCGAGAGTGGAACCTACATCAGGAAGCTCTGCTACGATGTCGGCGAGCTCCTAGGCTACGGGGCCCATATGCATGAGCTTAGGCGAATCAGGAGTGGACCTTTTACGGAGCATGACATCGTCACCCTCTACGACCTCGCTGACGCCCTCACCCTTTTGAGGGAGGAGAGGGATGAGGAGGGGCTTAGGAAGCTTATACATCCCATGGAGGACGCTTTGAGGCTGCTGCCTAAGATTTGGGTTAGAGACTCAGCCGTTGAAGCTCTCTGCTCTGGGGCTTACCTAGCCGTTCCGGGGATTCTCCAATTGGAGTCGGGCATCCGGAAGGGTTCGATGGTGGCTGTGATGACCATGAAGGGGGAGGCCGTCGCCCTCATGAGGGCTGAGATGTCGACGGAGGAGATGCTGGAAGCTGAGCGGGGGATCGCAGCCACGCCGATGAGGGTGTTGATGCCTAGGGGAGTATACCCCAGGATGTGGTGAGGCTGATTGGAGCATTATTTCTCGCCGCAGCCCTCCTCGAAGCTGAGGCTCGGCCTAATCAGATGTAGGCTTAGGGGCATCGAATTCGAGTTCATCACCGCCTCAGGCGTATTCTCCAGGAAGCGCATAGACCCTGGGACACGCCTCCTCATAGAGTCCATGGAGCTCCCGGAGAGGGGTAGGGCCCTCGATGTCGGCTGCGGCTACGGCCCAATAGGGATAGCGGCGGCCAAGTTAAGGCCTAAACTCCAGGTCTGGATGGTGGATGTAAACCAGAGGGCTGTCACCCTAGCAAGGGAGAACGCCAGGAGGAACGGCGTCAGGAACGTGAGGATCCTTCAAGGCCATCTCTATGAGCCCCTTGGAGGCAGAAGATTCGACGTCATCCTGAGTAATCCCCCCTTCTCAGCTGGCTTCAAGAAGGTTGTGGAATCCCTGGTTGAAGGCGCTAAGAGCCACTTAAGGATCGGGGGCTCCATCCAACTCGTCGTCAGATGGGCTAAAGGCGGAAAGGCCCTCGCATCCCTCTTGGAGCAGCATTATGGGGGTTACACCGTTCTGGCTAGAGGCGGCGGATATAGAGTGCTGAAATCAGAGTTACAATCACCTTAACCCAGGAATGTGGAGCCCTTAAAGTATATAGCCTTCCACTGAGAGGTCTATCTTGGAGCCCGGTCGTCTAGCTGGACAAGGATGGGGGGCTTTGGACCCCTCGACGGGAGTTCGAATCTCCCCCGGGCTACCAGCAGGTTGATTTAGGATTAAGATGTTTTAGGGTAGTGGATAGTTTTCTCACGGTCTTTAGACAGATTCTTCAGTTCTGTGATCTTCTGCCGTCTTCCCAATAGGGTCTTGTTCTGAGGTATTGTATCTTCGCCTTCAGGAGATCCTTGTAGAACTCCTCCTCGTCTCGATGCATCTTAGATAGAATTCTATAGGCTGTTATTGGGCCTACGCCGTGGACCAATAGGGCGATGATGGCTTTACGTCCATAGGAGAGGGTGAGGTCCGCTCGTCTTCTAGCCTCTCTCAGGAGCTCCTCCTCGTCTCCGAGGAGTTGTTCTCCCCTCCTCCACCTTTCAAATAGGCCATATAGCCGCTCTGGATCTTCATGTCTATCCAGGGGTGTGAGGAGGCCTGAGCCGCATCCTCCGCATCGAGGTCGATCCCCCAACTCTCTCACTCTGCTCTCAGTGGTCCAGCCGCATTCGAGGCATAGCAGCTTTATTGTCCTGGCTTCTAGGCTCTTTTTCATGTATTCGATGAGGTTTGGAACTGCGTAGATGGGGGCCATCAGCTCCTCGATGTCGGCGTACTTCTCCAGGATGTGTCTCGCCAGGGGGCTTGGTTCCCTCACCCGTCTCCAAACCAACTCTACCTCCCTCCTCCTGACAGCCTCTAGGACCTCCTTAGCCCCTTCCAGGTCTAATTTCTCCTGAAATGCCTCCCTCAGGGTTTCACGGTATATAGGGGTGTCTCGATACCTATGATAGATCTCTTCCAGGGCCTTGCTCCCAAGGGTTTTACCCCTCGGTATGGCGCCGAAGCGTTCAGCGATGTTCTTCATCTTGTAGCCGAAGGGGAATCTGGCGTCGAGGTATTCCCACAGCCATCTCTCAGCCTCCTCAGCCCCTATGTCGAAGAGCCATCCCGCAATCTCCTTCAGATCATAGTCATCTAAGCGTCTGGTGGCCTCGATGAGTATCCGGTAGGGGTCATTCCACCAGGTGTAGATGAGGTCATGCTCCGAAAGTATCGGATCGAAGATACAGCCCAGGGTTTTATTTATCCTCTCGCCGAAGGGGGCGTGGATGATGAGATACCTTATCATAAGCCTCCAGGAGAATCCTACTCGCCGTCGGGGCGACTAAGAGGAGAGGTTCACCCCTCAATATCGGTGGTATGGCAGCCCTCTGAGGGGGCGTAGGCTCCCCCATGCCCAGCCTTTTAAGCCCCCCTCTGATTAGGGGGTGGAGCATCTGGAAGACGAAGGCCATCAGGATGAATGGGGGCTCCCAGCACTTAGGTTTTATATACCCTTCCAGAATGAGGTCTTTATTCGATCAGGGTTGAGTGTGGAGAAACCCTTCTGGATCATGAGGGACTACGCCAAGTGCAGCGGATGTCGACGCTGCGAGATCGTCTGCAGCCTCCACCACGAGGGGAGGATATGGCCTGAGGCCTCGAGGATTAGGGTCTTCATGCTGGTTCCAGGGTTGGAGGTGCCCCACCTCTGCGCCCAATGCGACGATCCAGCCTGCGTTGATGCCTGCCCAGTCGGCGCCATCTCCATCGATGAGGAGCTTAAGAGGGTGGTTGTCGATAAGGATAAGTGCACTGGATGTGGAGCCTGCGTCGAGGCCTGCCCCGGGAGGATTCCCCACATCCATCCGACGGAGAACTACGCCCTCATCTGTGATCTCTGCGATGGAGATCCCCAGTGCGTCAAGGCCTGTCAGGAGGGGCGTTGGAACTGCCTATACCTCGCCAAGCGGGAGCCATCGGTTTCCTACGACCTCTACGCCAAGAGGCCTGAGGAGATAACGAGAGAGCTGGCCGTCCTTTTCTTCGGCGAGAAGGGTAGAGAGGTGATATGAGATGAGGGGTTATGCAGGAAAATTCCTAGAGGTCGATCTCTCCTCCGGCGCCGTGAAGGAGGTGGAGTATCCGGAGGAGGTTTTAAAGGATTACATCGGCGGGAGGGGGCTGGCGGCGAAGGTTCTCTGGGATCGACTTGGAGACCACTGGGAGGAGGTTGACCCCCTCGGGGAGGAGAACATCCTAACGGTCTTCGCAGGCCCTCTCACCGGATACTTCCCAGGTGGAAGAGTCTGCGTCTCAGGTAAGTCTCCCCAGAGCAATGGAATAGTCGGCTCCACAATAGGCGGAGAGTTCGGCGTGGAGCTTAGATGCGCAGGCTATGATGGCCTCATCATCACCGGCAGGGCGGAGAAGCCGGTCTACCTGCTGATCACCGATGATGGCTGCGAGGTCAGAGATGCCAGCCATCTATGGGGCCTAGGCTCCATAGAGCTGCTGAGGAGGCTGAATAGGGAGGTTAGGGAGGAGCTGGAGAGGAGGCATCCCAGGAGGAGGGAGTGGCGGGAGCCAGCTGTCATCCATATAGGGCCGGCTGGCGAGAAGCTGATCAGAGTGGCCGCCGTCGTTGGGAAATACAGCCACGCCGCCGGCTATGGGGGATACGGCGCCGTCATGGGATCCAAGAACCTCAAGGCCATAGCTGTGAAGGGGACGGGGCCGCTCCCGGAGGTCGCCGATCCGGAGAGGGTGTATGAACTCATCGATAGGGTGTGTCAGCTATGCTTCGCCAGCGATCTCTTCAGGAGGTGGGGGACGGGCTATGCAGGCTATGACGTCGGCTACTCCCTAAGCTCTGAGCCGGTTAGGAACTGGCAGGATGAGTGGCATGACAGGAAGGAGTATGGCGTAGATAGGTTTGAGCAGAGGCTGTGGGTTAAGCGCTACTGGGCCGACTTCGGATGTCCAACCTCCTGCCTCAAGGTGGCCACCATCAGGGTTGGCCCCCATAAGGGGGCTATAACCGACAACCCCGACTATGAGCTTCAAGCCTATCTTGGGACAAACCTCGGGATCTTCGACCCCGAGGCGAATGTCTATCTCGCCTCCCTCGTCGACGAGCTTGGCTTCTGCGGTATACAGACCGGCAACCTCCTAGGCTTCGCAGCCGAGCTCTATCAGCGGGGCATCCTAACCGAGGAGGATCTAGGCTTC
>CAZEET010000064.1:0-5248 GCA_964511325.1 uncultured Candidatus Bathyarchaeia archaeon
ATCATAGTAGATAAGCTCCCACGGGGAGTCCTGGGTAGGGCTGAGACCAAGGAGAGCATCATAGAGAAGGCTGGACTACCCTACTACCACCCCTTCCAGATACATCTGGCGACGAGGGAGGAGGCTAAATCCTACCTCGAGAAGGCGGATGGCTGGATCATCAGGATTAGGTGAACCTCCCCAAGTATAGGGCTCTTGGATATAGGTTTAGGAAATCTGGGTCGTTGGAGAGCTCCACGTATCTCATCTCCTCCGCGACTCTCTCGGCTTCATCTCTCAGCCTCTTTGATAGGAGCATCAGCCTCGCCCCTTCCACGGCTGTGTTGCCCACCACCCTGATGCGATCTAAGGGGACATCCGGTATCATCCCTATCTCCTTGGCGTTCTCAGGGTTTAGGTAGCTTCCGAAGGCCCCTGCGATGTAGAGCCTCTCTATGTCGTCGGGCTCGACGCCCCTACGCTCCATCAATATCTTCGAAGCCGTATAGATGGCCGCCTTGGCCAGCTGTATCTCATTGACGTCCCTCTCCGTCAGCGTTATATCTCTCCCCGTGGCCGTCTCGCTGCTCCAGGCGATGATGAACTCGGCTGGAGGCCCAGGCTTTATACGTCTCCCCTCGGCTGCGATCCTTCCATGGGGGTTTAGTACACCTCTCCTCAGCATCTCAGCTACCGCGTCGATGACGGCTGAGCCGCAGAGGCCTAGGGGTTTCACATCCCCTATGGTCTCGTATCGCACCTCAAGGTCTTCGTCTATCCAGATGCGCTCTATGGCTCCCCTTACGGCTCTCATCCCATCCTTTATATGAGCCCCCTCGAAGGCCGGTCCAGAAGCACACGAGGAGGCCCAGAGCTCATCTCTATCACCCAATATGACCTCGGTGTTGGTGCCGACATCGATGAGCAGCGACAACTCCTCAGCCTCGTGGAGACCTGTGGCGATGACATCCGTGATGGCGTCAGCTCCGACGAAGCCAGCTACCACCGGCGGCGTATAGACTCTCGCCCCTGGATCGATTTGGAGGCCGAGATCCCTCGCCCTGACGTTGAAGCCTCGTCTAACGACGGGTGTGAAGGGGGAGACAGCTAGGTATCGGGGATCAAGGCCGAGAAAGAGGTGGTGTATGGCCGTATTACAGGCGACGACGGCCTCGTAGACGGCTATCTCATCGACATCAGCTTTGCTTAAAGCCTCCTTGAAAGCCTCGTTCACCCCTTCAACCGCCAATCTCTGAAGCTCCTCCAGGTTTTCAGACGACTCCATGGCGTAGGTCATCCTCGCCATTATGTCCTCGCCATGTATCGCCTGGGGATTCTCAACGGCTCCGGTTGAGACAACCTCCCCCGTTGAGAGGTTGACGAGTTGGACGACGATCTTTGAGGTCCCTATGTCGACGGCTAATCCATAGAGGTTTTTCGTCGTGTCCCCGGGCTCTACGGCTATGATGGTTGAATCCCATAGGGTAGTTGTGACCTCCCAATCCCCCTCCCTTAAAGCCTCTGGAAGCTCCTTGACGGCTTCCCACTCGACATCCACGCCGCCTCCAAGGGCCTCCAGCAGCCGTTCGAGGTCGCCTCTCCTGTCGCCGAGCTTCGGCCTCTCCAGCTTTAGATGGAGTTTCCATATCATAGGCTCCAGCTCAACAACTCTCCTGAGGCCCTCAACCTCTATTCTCTGAGCCTCAACCCTGCTCTCGGGGGGGATGTTGACGACGATGTCTCCATGGATTCGGGTTTGACATGCGAGTCTGACGCCCTTCTCAAGCTCCTGGGGGGCTAGAAGTCTCCTCTCAGCCTCCGTCGGCGGGCTTACAGCCTTCAAGTCGTCGATGATCACCCGGCATCTCCCACAGAGACCTAGACCGCCGCATTCGCTTCTCAGCCCTATTGAGGCCCTCCTGGCAGCCTCTAGGATGCTCTTCCCCTCCTCGATCTCAAGTCTCCTCCCATAGGGTTCGAAGACAATTTTTAAGCGTCTCAAGCCTCCAAATCTATGGTTTTTAGGTCTAATAAACATCTTCGCCTATCTGGGCGTCACCTCGAATTCACAGTAAGGGTCTCCCTGAGCAATACATCTCTTCTCCAGGGCGAACATATCTCGATCGAAGAGCACCGAAGTGAAACCAGCTATTGCGCCTCGAAGGAATTGGCTGAAGGGTCTTCCGGCGCCCCTCCCCAGCTCGCATTCTATGGAGCTGTGAAGCCTGATATTGACATAGGGAGGCTCCTCCCTCAAATCTAGGAGCTCCATGATCCCATAGCCTAGAGAGCGGAAGACCCCTGAAACGATCTCGATTCTCTCCCTTAGACCCTCAATCCCGATCTTCACGGCCATCCTATCGACGTATTCAGCTCTATTCCTCCCCGCCTCCAAGCCTAGGTGATAGAGCATCGCCTCACCGCCACTGCCAAGACGCTCCCTGAAGCCTAGGAACAAACCCCTAAGGATATTCTCATCCATGATGACGGCTCTACTAGAGTTAATGGTCAGCGGAAAGGTGACCATATCGGCTATGAACCCCTCAAAAGTCGGCCTTATCACCTCCACCCGCTCTATGAACTCTAGCGACCTCAAGCACTCCACCAACTCATCCGGCTCAGCATCCGATTCGGTGAAATCTAGAAAGAGAAGAATCATCCCTCGTTCCTCAGCCTTCACGATCTTTGTGGAGCAATAGGTTATATCCAAACCCCTATCCGCTATGATCCTTGTGACATCTGCTAGAACTCCTGGCCTGGAGATGGCCTCGATGACTAATCCATATAGTCTTCGACCCCTATAGAACATGAATCTGTGAATGCCGAACGATATCACATTTATGAATTCTTACAACTTACTTTTATTTTTTCTTTAATTATTGATAGATATCAACCATCCTTTTTAGAATCATATATCTCTCCAAATTACCTATTCCACAAGAGACGCGTCATTTAAACCTTCTAGTCTTCTCCCTTAAGACTATCCTGAACCAGGATGACTCTTATCATCAGATTCTGTGAAGTGGAGGATATTCTCGGCCTCGATTTATAGGCATCCAGCTTTAGCCTAGTAAGACGGCGTCTAGCCTGATATCTATCTCCCCTGAGGAGCTCTATGACTTCGCTAAGGACATTCAACATGTTACACGGAGGCTCTATGGGGCTTGATCCTCCAAAGGGAGATATAAGAAGGGCCCATCTTTTCTAATGGTATGAAGGAGCGAGAAGTGGAGTCGAAGACTCGGAGGTTCGTGATCCAGGAGCATTATGCCTCACATCTACACTGGGATCTGCGCCTGGAGATGGATGGCGTCTTGAAGAGCTGGGCCGTCCCAAAGGAGCCTCCGCGGGAGCCGGGTGTTAGGCGTCTGGCCGTGGAGGTTGAGGATCACCCCCTCGACTACATCGACTTTGAGGGCGTCATCCCCGAGGGGCAGTATGGCGCCGGGAGGGTCATCATCTGGGATAGGGGCACCTACACTCTTGAGAGTCGTAAGCCGGATAAAATCGTCTTCTGGCTCAACGGTGAGAAACTCAAGGGTCGATACGCGCTGGTGAGGTTTAAGAAGAACCCCAAAAATTGGCTGTTCTTCAAGACGAGGGAAAAGGGTTAAAGGAGGCTCTTCGACAGTTTGGCTGCCACTGTATACAGCGGATCGACTACCTGCGCCACCCTGATACGGGCTGTGAGGCTGAGATACATGTAGGCATCCATCCTATCCCAGCCATAATCCCTATGCATCCAATCGATGAGCTCCAAGAAGGCCCAGCGGACCGCATCCTCAAGGGGTCTGGCACTGCAGAGAGTCATGATCTCATCGCTGGACTCCACCCTCGGCCAGTTTATGCTATATCCCTTCTTTAAGTCGATTCTCAGCTTTACGACGGCTGGAACCTCTACAGCTGTTCCACAGATTTCCCCATCTCCTTGTAGGGCGTGAACATCGCCGAGGGAGAGCAGGGCCCCAGGTCTGAAGACCGGTAGCATCAACCGGTTTCCCGGTTTCACATCCGGGCAGTCCATGTTTCCCCCGTGGGGGCCTGGTGCCAAGCTGGTGATGGCCTCAAAGGCCGGTGCGACGCCTATGGTTCCTATGAAGGGATCTGCCTTCAGGATTATGGTTCTGCCATCCTTCCTCTCGAAGATTATCTTGTTATCCTCGATCCTGTGGAACTTTGTCTCCGATTCCAATCGTTTCAGCCAACCCTCCAAGGCTCCGAAGCCCGGTATAACTGCCTGAGATCCAATTTCCGGCAGCTCTATATCGAGTATATCGATGATCAAGGCGTCTCCTGGCTCTGCTCCCTCGATATAGATGGGCCCCGTCACCGGATTTGGTTTGAGTTCCACACCTCTCTCAACGGCTTGGGCATAGGTCTGACCTGGCTTTACGATTCCACCGAAGGCATCCCAAGTTTCAACCGCTATAGTTTCTCCAGGGTTGATGGTGACAAGGGGCTCGACGTAGGGGCTTAGAACCGAGCTGACCTCCAGCTTCAGCTCCTCCCTCCTCCTAATTCGCCTCAACTCCGGCACCGCATTTAATTCGGCGATTGAAGGGATAAAGACGACGAATAGGAAAGATTAAATGTCGGTTCTCAGCCCATATCTACGGTTCAGAGGGGGGTGAGTCTTGGCCCTAGAGTATGTATACGCAGCGATGCTCCTCCATAGCGCTGGAAAGGAGATCACCGAGAGTGCACTGGAAAATGTCCTCCAGGCGGCCGGTATCGAGCCTGACTCTGTGAGGATCAAGGCCCTAGTGGCCGCCCTCTCGGAGATCGACATCGACGAGGCTCTTAAGGCTCCGCTGGTGACGGCGGCCGTTCCGGCTGCTGCGCCTGAGAAGGCTGAGGAGGAGGAAGAGGAGAAGCCGGAGGAGAAGGCTGAGGAGGAGAAGGAGGAGGAAGAGGAGGACCTCCAGGGGCTTAGCGCCCTCTTCGGCTAGCCTCAACGAGGAGCTGGCCGTCTTGGAGGTTCCACCAGACGAGTTTAGGTTACCCTTCTTTGAGGAGAACGGCTTCATAAGGAAGCGGTGTCCCCTCTGCGGCAACCACTATTGGACTCAGAACCCCCATCAGGAGACCTGTGGAGACGCGCCTTGTGTTCACTATACCTTCATCGGCAACTCCCCCATGAAGACGAGGCTGACGGTCTCGGAGATGCGTGAAAGATTCCTCTCCTTCTTCGAGAGACATGGCCACGGCAGGGTGAGGCCCTACCCTGTCGTCGCGAGATGGCGAGACGACTTGATGGTCACCATAGCCA
>CAZEET010000065.1:0-4953 GCA_964511325.1 uncultured Candidatus Bathyarchaeia archaeon
CGGAGCGTGAACGCATCCTCTGCGCCTTCGCCGCCAGCCTCATACCCTGCGCGGCTCGAGGCGTCGTCATCATGGGCCTAGTCTCCCGATACATCGGATTCCAGTGGGCCCTCACCCTCTACGCCCTCGACCTCTTCATCATCTTCGCCCTGGGGCGAGTGGCCTTCAAGGTAATCCCTGGCGAGCCTCTGGGACTTATAATGGAGATGCCCCCCTATCGATGGCCCACGGCTCGGGTGACGCTGAGCAAGACCTGGTTCAAGCTCAGGGACTTCATTCTAAAGGCCTTCCCCATCATGGTGCTGGGAAACTTCGTTATCTATCTCTCAGCCATCATGGGATGGCTGCTCATCGTCGTTGATGCTTTGAAGCCCGTCACCGTCTGGTGGCTTGGGCTACCGGTGGAGACGGGGGTCACACTGATCTTCGGACTGCTGCGGAAGGAGCTGGCCCTGGTGATGTTGGCCTCCCTCTTCGGAACTAGCGACTTCTCGGCGGTGATGACGCCGATACAGATGTATGTCTATTCGCTAGTGGTGATGGTCTATGTCCCCTGTATAGCCACCATCGCCGTCCTGATTAGGGAGTTCGGCCTTAAACGAGCTCTCATCATAACCCTCATCGAGATTGGATTCGCCCTCCTGCTGGGAGGCGCCGCCTATAGGCTGCTCCTGGGGGTCTTATCTCCCTGAATCTCGGCGTCGATCAGTATCTCACGGGGCAGGATCAAGTCGGCTACATCAACGTAGCATCTACCGATCTTTTCTAACAGGGATAGAAGGGGGAGAAGCGAGGGAAACTTCTCCACTCCCTTGAGTTCTCTCCTTATAGAGGAGAGAGCGCTTAACAGGGATTGATACCCCCTTCTAGTCGCCTCTAGGGCCTTAAGCTTCCTCGCTAAGAACCCCTCTATGGAGGAGAGTTGCATCTCACTCAGAGTCTCCTCAACCTCTTTAAGCTGGTTCAGTAGAGACCTATGAGAGGGGAGGGGAATGAGCCCCAGGGTTTCCCCCGCCATCTCCGAGATGTAGTCCGCGGCGGTCTCAATCAATGCGGCGACAACCCTGTAGTCTAGGCATTCTATCGGTGTGACGCCGAGCTCCTCCGCCAGCTTCGGACTCTGTATCGTGCTTCTGATCACGCGGATGAGTAGGAAGTAGAGGCGATCAACCTCATCGTCTCTACTTATGACCACCTCAGCGAGGTTTGGCCTTCCCTCCCTTAGAGCTGTGAAGGAGTCCCTCAGCATGCTCAGGGTTATTATGCTCATCCTCCTGAGCATCCGCTCAGGTGGAAGCGTCGAGGGATCGAGGAGGCATTGGGTTCGAATGGTGTTCGAACTCTCCTCGATTATCTCCAATCCTATAAGGCGGCGGATAACCCCCCTAATACGCTCCCTCTCCCGCGGCTCTATGCTCCTAGGGAACTTTATACAGATGTCATCATATCCCAGCAGGTAGGCGCCGGTTACACCCCAATCGATGTAGTCGACGTTTCCTCCATGGTGATTCACCAATACCCGTCTCAGGTCTCTGCGATAGGCTAGCGAGGGATCTAGTATGAGGCATCCATCCTCCCTCATCCTCATCGCTATCTGAGTCCCCTTCTTAATGCCCCATCTCCTCGCCCAATCCTTCGGCAGGGTGATGAAGAAGGTTCCACCGGTTCTCTGAACCCTTCTAAGCTCCCAGCCCTCCCCATACATCTTTAAATCAATTTAAATTTTTGATATGTAAATTTAAAGAATTAGCAGTTAAAAGACCCTAAGATGACTCGGGGCTCCACCTCCAGAAGCCTTATGGCGACGGCGATCTGCGCGGCGCTCTACGCCGTTGGATGCTACTCCACCGCCTATATCCCCTCTCCATGGGGCTTCGGCCAGTTTAGGCCGGCTGTCATCATACCCGCACTCTTCGCCACGATCTTCGGGCCTCTCCCCGCCGCCGTTGGCGCCGCTATTGGAACCCTTATAGCCGACTCCGTGAAGCATGGCTGCCTATACCTCGGCAGCCTCATAGCGGCGGTTCCAGGCAACTTCCTAGGCTTCTACCTCTTCGGCTGGATCCTCCAGCGCCGTTTCACCTGGAGCCGCTTCATCGCCGCATCCCATCTGACGCTGACGCTGGCCAATCTACTCGTGGCAGCCCTCTACATCTTAGTGTTCAAGGTTCTCTACCTAGGCCAATTGAGGCTCCCCCTAAACGCCTTGATATTCCTCATCTTCGGCCTAACAATCTGGTGGTTTGTAACCATGCTCCCCTTCGTCCTGCTGGTTACGCCGCCCCTCATCAGGGCGGTTGCCTCGGCCTATCCCTCCCTCGTCCCAGAGGAGGTCGCCCACCACACCCTTAGAGAGGAGATACCGGAGAGATGGTTCGCCCTCTCGATGATCATACCCGGCGTCGCGATGGTTCTACTGGGATTCTCCATCACGGGGACTGGCCTTGGAGCCTTCATCTCCGGCTTCTTCGGCTCAGCCACTCGATCCCTCGTTGAGGCGATGACCTATCTAAGCGGTGGAGCCTTAACGCTCATAGGAGCCCTCTTCCTCCTCCAGAGGAGTCGGTGAGGGAAGACTGCCTATCAACCTATCTATTAATCTTTCAGTGTTAAGAATTAGAGAAGGGTATGCTACCCCTCGGAGATGAGGAGCCGACGAGGACTACGCCGATCGTCAACTGGATGCTCATAGCAGTCTGCTTCATCATATTCCTCTGGCAGATCTCAGATGGAGAGAGATTCTTCCTCTACACCCTATACACCTACGGCCTCATACCTGCGCGATTGATGATGGGGGAGGGATACTATACGTTGCTGACGAACATGTTCCTCCACGGCGGATGGATGCATCTCCTCGGCAACATGTTCTTCCTCTACATCTTCGGCGACAACGTGGAGGATGCCTGCGGCCACGTCAAATACCTCCTCTTCTACATCCTCTGCGGCGTCGCCGCCTCCCTCTTCTGGCTCGCCACCTCCTGGGGCGCCCGATATCCCGCTGTAGGAGCCTCCGGAGCTATATCCGGAGTCATGGGAGCCTACTTCGTCCTCTACCCCGAGGCGAGAATCAGAGCCCTCGTCCGATTTGGATTCTTCTGGCAGATCATCCGAGTCCCAGCCTACCTCATGCTGGGCCTCTGGTTTCTCTACCAACTCTTCCTGGCGATGATGCCCTTCAACCTCGGCGTAGCCTACTGGGCTCACGTCGGAGGCTTCATCGCCGGTCTAGCCATGGCCAAAATCTTTGGAGCTCCTAGGAGGCATAGGGTATACTACCTCTACTATTAAAAATCATTAAATCATTTAATTATCTTGATTCGAGAAGGCTCTACACCCTCCTCTAGGAGCTCCAGCAGCGTTATGACTCTGCCCTGGGCCATCTCGATTTTCTCTAGGGCCGTTTTTGAGAAGGCGAAGGCTGCAACGGTGACGGGGTGATCTAGGAAGCCGACTCCTAGGACCTTACCTGGGACGGCGATGATATCCCCCGGCTCGGTGTAGCGGTTGATCTTGCTGAGGTTCACGGCGTTCCTACGCCTCCTCGATTTGTCCAGCTCCTCAGCCAAGGCCCTCCAGATTCGGGGTCCCTCCTTTGAGGCCTTCCTCAGAGCCTTAATGGTCTTGAGCAATAGCGGATTAGTCGGTTCATGCTTAGGCATGGCCTAGCTCCTCCTCTAATCCCCTGAAAGGCTCTATCTCCTCATCCATCTCCCCACGTTTAACCTTACCCTCCAACTCGTCGAGCTTCTCCAATAGAACCCTCACCGCCTCGGTGACTATGCGCTCTGGGGGTAGCGCCCCCGTCGATTCAACCTTGAATATGAAGGCGTCCTCTACCACGCCCTGCCTTATAGCCGGAGGCTTCAGGGGGCAGACCTCGACGCAGGAGCCGCAGAGCATACAGGCGTAGACATCGGCAACCTTCAGCTTATCGTCCTCGAGGGAGAGAACTCCATAGCGACAGGCCTCGACGCAGACCCCACAGCCCGTGCATCGCTTCTCATCGATCTCGATGTCGGCGAGGTTCTGGTAGATGCACATCGAAACAGGCTGCCACTTGGCATGGTTCTTGCCGACGCCTAGACGGGCGTAGGCTTCAAATCGTAGGGCCTGCCCCGGTGCAAGCTTAACTATGGGTATCTTAGGGCTTACCGGAACCACCGCCGGATCCTCAGAGATGAGATCACCGGAGTAGACCGTTCTAGACTCCTCCCCCGCCTCGACATCTAGGGTGAGGATCACCCTGCAGAGGCTGCATCCGAGGTCGCTTTGGCATTCGCATCGCTCTGGGAGGACATAGCTGTCTAGGTCTGTCTTCAGGGGTATGAGGCCGACCCTATGGGCGATGACCTCATCGGGCAGCACGGAGGAGTTGTCGAAGATAAAGAGGTCGTCTATTGTCATCGTTGGAACCTCGGTGATCATCGTTCGTCTTAGGGCGTTGGCGAAGGCCGCGTCGCAGCCTCTAACCAGGAAGCATATAGTGTCCCCCTCTAGGGAGAGGAGCTTCACCTCCAGCGTCATCCCTTTATGGCCTCCTGCCACGTCTTCCGCCCTTCTTCCTCGTCCCATCATGAGGGATGGGAGTCGTCTCCTCTATACGGCCGATCCTAAAGCCCTGTCTCGCTAGAATCCTTATAGCAGCCTGAGCCCCAGGCCCTGGAGTCTTGGACTTGGTTCCCCCTGGAGCTCTAACCTTTATGTGTATAGCTGTTATGCCTCGATCTTTAGCCTTCTCAGCTACGTATTGAGCGGCCTTCATCGCTGCGTAGGCTGAGGGCTTCAATCGGTCAGCCTTAACGAACATGCCTCCAGAGGCGAAGGCGATGGTCTCAGCTCCGGTGAGATCCGTCATGTGAACTATGGTGTTGTTGAAGCTGCTATAGATGTGAACTACCCCCCACTTCTCCTTCCGCTCACTCATCTCGCCTCACCCACCATCTTCATCGCCTC
>CAZEET010000066.1:0-4938 GCA_964511325.1 uncultured Candidatus Bathyarchaeia archaeon
AGAGCTGGAGGAGGCCGAGGGGTATAGACAGCAAGATGAGGTTGAAGAAGAAGGGGTGGCCACCATCACCCAGCGTCGGATATCGAGGGCCGAGAGCCGTGAGGGGGCTACACCCCTCAGGCTATGAAGAGGTCCTAGTCTACAACGTCGGAGACCTCGCAACCATAGACCCCGAGACCCAGGCCATCCGCATCGCCGGAACCGTCGGGGCGAGGAAGAGGGCCCTCATCCTCGCTGAGGCTAAGAAGAGGGGAATAAAGGTTCTTAACCCCAGATTCGAGGAGGTGGAGGAGTTTGAGCCTTAGGAGTCAGCGGAGGCTAGCCGCCTCCATATTAGGCGTCGGGGTTAACCGGGTTTGGATAGATCCCGAGCGGGTTGATGAGGTGGAGGCGGCTATCACCAGGGAGGAGATCAAGAGGCTTATTGATCGAGGTGTCATAAGGGCTCAGCCCCTTAAGGGTCAGAGCAGGGGTAGAACCCGGATTTTGAAGGCTAAGAGGCGTAAGGGTCGTCGAAGGGGCCCTGGAAGCCGTAAGGGGAGTAAGTATGCCATTGTCCCCAGGAAGAGGAGATGGATAAACCGTATAAGGGCCCTGAGGAAACGGCTTAGGATGCTCCGTGATAGACGCATCATCACCGTCAGCACCTATAGGATGCTTTATAGGAAGGCGAAGGGAGGGATGTTCAAGAGCTGCGCAGACCTGGAGAGATATATAGAGGAGCATAAGCTGAGGAGGAGGATCCTTGGCTAGGGGGCCAGGTTACACGGTGCCATATCGGCGTAGACGGGAGGGGAAGACGGATTACCGAGCTAGGAGAATCCTCGCCACATCGGATAGGCCGAGATTCGTCGTGAGGCCGACGAATAGGAACATCATCATACAGCTCATCGAGGCCAGAATAGAGGGAGACCACGTCCTCACCCAGACGACCTCCCACGAGTTGGTGAAGCGCTTCGGATGGCTTGGAGGCCGAAAGAACACGCCGGCAGCATATCTACTCGGCATGATAGCCGGCTATAAGGCCCTTGAGAAGGGGATTAAAAGCGCCATATTGGACATAGGGCTCAAGAGGGCTACGAGGGGCTGTAAGATCTTCGCGGCGGTGAAGGGGGCGATAGACGCGGGGTTGGATATCCCCTGCGACCCCGAGGTCTTCCCCTCCGACGACCGCATCGAGGGCGCCGTGATAGCTGAGTATGCGAAGATGCTCCTCGAGAACCCTGAGGAGTATGAGAGGAGGTTTTCGGAGTATCTCCGAAGGGGGCTCAGACCTGAGGAGCTCCCGAAACACTTCAAGGAGGTTAAGGAGAGGATCCTGGAGGAGATGGGCGGTGAGCGGTGAGGAGGAGTGGAGACCTAGAACGGAGCTCGGCAGGATGGTGATGGAGGGTAAGATCACATCCATCTACGAGATCTTCGAGATGGGCTATAGGATTAAGGAGGTTGAGATAGTCGATGTGCTCCTTCCAGACCTCGTCGACGAGGTCATAGACATCACTCTGGTTCAGAAGCAGACAGACGCCGGTGAGAGATCAAGGTTCAGAGCCCTAGTCGCCGTGGGCAACATGGATGGCCTAATAGGCGTCGGCCTCGGCAAGGCCCAGAGGGTTAGAACAGCGATAGAGAAGGCCATAAGAGATGCGAAACTCAACATCTACCCCATCAGAAGGGGATGTGGAAGCTGGGAATGCGGCTGCGGAGAGCCGCACTCCATCCCCTTCAAGGTTTGGGGTAAATGCGGAAGCGTTGAGGTGACCCTCATCCCTGGGCCTAAGGGCCTCGGCCTAGTCATCGGCGACACAGCCAAGACGGTGCTGAGGCTCGCCGGCGTGAAGGATTGCTGGTCTAGAACCAGGGGCGACACCCGGACGGCGGTCTCCTTCGCCTACGCCACCTTCAACGCCCTTAAGATGACGTGGAAGATGATGACCCCGAGGGATTGGGCGAGCTGAGATGGAGCGCCGATGCATATTGGTTATAAGAATTCGTGGGAGGGTGAACGTCCCCAAGAGGGTTAGGGACACCCTCCACATGCTCCGGCTGAGGAGGAACAATACAGCCACCCTCATAGATGATAGGCCGAGCTATAAGGGAATGCTCCAGACGGCGAAGGACTGGATCACCTGGGGCGAGCCGACGGTTGAGACCATCAAGATGCTATTGGAGAGGCGTGGCGAGAAGATCGGCGGCGGACATATAGATGAGGAGACCCTAAAGGCCCTGGGGTATAACAGCCTGGATGAGCTGGCCGAAGACCTCTATCACTGCCGGGTGGAGCTCAATAAGTTGAAGGGTATAAAGCCCTTCTTCAGACTACATCCACCCAGCGGTGGATTCAAGGGCTCCATAAAGCGCCCCTATAGAGCCGGCGGCGAGCTGGGCTACAGGGGCGAGGCGATAAACGAGCTGGCTGAGAGGATGAGCTGAGAAAAATCCTTTTAAAATAATCGTCAGGGGGTTGAATGGGATGCCCCATAAGCTGAGGAAGACGAGGAAGCTTCGAGGCTCCAGAACCATGGGCTACGGCAGGGTAGGGCAGCATAGAAAGTCGGGAGACAGGGGCGGCGTAGGCAAGGCCGGAGGCCGAGACCACTTCTGGATAAGGACCGTCAAATACGAGCCCAGGAGATTCAGAAAGATAGGGTTTAAGCCTCCCTCAGCCCTAAAGCCTAGACCGCCTACCATAAACGTGGGCGAGCTGATGGAGCTCGCCTATAAGCTCTATGGAGCCGAGGCCCTGAGAAGCGGTGAACCCCTCGAGCTAGACCTCGAGGCCCTCGGTTATGGGAAGCTCCTGGGCGAGGGGGAGATCTCCATACCCTTGAGGGTTAAAGTCCCCTCCTACAGTGAAGATGCGAGATCGAAGATAGAGGCCGCGGGCGGAGAGATACTGGGTGAGGGAGATGGGTAGATTCCTCGATGTCTTCAGGCCCATCTCCAGATTCATGCCGGAGGTTAAGAGGCCTGAGAGGAGGGTTCCCTTCAACACGAAGCTTCTCTGGACCGGCGTCGCCCTCATCATCTATCTCATCATGTCCGAGATACCCCTCTATGGCATAGCTCCAAGAGCTGAGAACCCGGCTCTCTTCACCATGCGAGTCGTCTTCGCATCGAAGTATGGCACCCTAATGGAGCTGGGTATAGGCCCCATAGTCACCGCGGGACTTATAATCCAGCTCCTGGCAGGCTCGGGGCTTATAGAGGTGGACTTCGCCGATCCCGAGGATAGAGCCCTCTTCACAACGGCGAGCAAGGCTCTCTCCATCATCATGACCATCTTCCAGGCCTCCATGTACATCATCAGCGGAGCCTATGGGAGGCTTAACTTCACCGCTTCAATCCTCATACTGCTACAGCTCATAGCGGCCGGCCTCGTCATCATGCTGCTGGATGAGCTTGTTCAGAAGTGGGGCATCGGCAGCGGGATAAGCCTCTTCATCGTCGCGGGCATCTCCCAGCGCATATGGTGGAACTCCTTCAGCATGCTACCCGTCGGCGACGGGAAGAGGCTTGGAGCCATTCCAGCCTTCTTCGAGGCCATTCTGCGACATGAACCAGTCTGGAGCTGGTTCCATAGAACCGGAGGCTTCCCAGATATGGTGGGCTTCCTGACGACGATGCTCCTCTTCCTCGCCCTCATCTTCATGGAGGGTATGCGGGTGGAGCTCCCCATCTCCCACTCCATGTATAGGGGCTTCAGAAGCCGTATGCCGCTGAAGCTCATCTACGTCTCCAACATACCAGTCATATTGGCTTACACGCTGTTCAGCAACATCCAGATCATATCGCAGACGATATGGCAGAGATGGAACATGGATAACTCCAATCCATTCCTCAACCTCATAGGGATGTTCAACCTCACGGATCAAGGCCCCACACCCATAGGGGGCCTCGTCTACTACATCACCTTCCCAGGGAGACTTGACGCCGTGATACAGCAGCCGGTGAGAGCCTTGATCTACGCAGTCATCGTCGTAACCGTCTGCGTCCTCCTCTCGAAGCTCTGGATAGAAGTGGGCGGAATGGATCCGAAGAGCGTGGCGGATCAGCTGCTGAAATCGGGGATGCAGATACCGGGCTTCAGGAGGAGTCGCAGACCCATTGAGAAGCTGTTGGAGAGGTATATACCGACGATCAGCATCCTAGGAGGACTCATCATCGGCATAGTATCCGCCGTCGCCCAATTCCTAGGAGTCTTCAGCACTGGGACTGGTGTATTGCTCTGCGTCAGCATCCTCTACCAATATTATCAGGCCATCATCCAGGAGCAGATCGAGGAGCTCTACCCCTTCCTCAGGGAGGCCCTGAGGTAGGGAGAGCTGAATATTATAACTACCGTTGTTATTCCAATCCATGTGGAGACGAGGAGGCTTTACTACGAGGATCCCTATCTCAGGGAGTTTGAGGCCGTAGTCATCGCAGTTGAGGAGGATGGCGTAATCCTCAACCAGACGGCCTTCTATCCCGAAGGCGGAGGCCAGGCAGGAGACATCGGAACCCTCAACGACGTAAGGGTAATCAACACCATCCAGAGAGGGGGACGTATCATCCACCTGGTGGAGGAGTCGAAAACCTTCAAGGTCGGCGATGAGGTGAGGGGACTACTCGACTGGAATCGACGATACAGGATTATGAGGCTGCACTCGGCATCTCACATCATGGAGTACTTCCTATACCAACGCCTAGGCCCCCTAAGGAGACTCGGCTCCTACGTCGATGAGCGCAAAGACCGAGCCGACTACGCCTACGAAGGCAGGCTGCCACCTGAAGATCTCCGATGGATTGAGGATAGGACTAACAGCTTCATAGCCGAGGGCCATCCCATCGTGGTCACCCTAGACCCCAATAGGCCTGGCTGGAGGATCTGGAGATGCGGCCCCATAGAGATGTACTGCGCCGGAACCCATGTGAGGAATACGAGGGAGATCGGCAGAG
>CAZEET010000067.1:0-4842 GCA_964511325.1 uncultured Candidatus Bathyarchaeia archaeon
AACAGCCCTCCCTATAGCTTCCTCCATGGCATCGAGACCCGGAACTTTCCTGATCGTCGGAGGCTTGCCACGTACAGCCCTGTAAATACAGTATAGATAGAGGGCGATGAATACGACGAGAACCACAAAAGTCGATGCTAGCTCTCCCTTGATCATTTCCATAATATATTAATAATTATTAATTTAAATTATTTTTCGCTTCAAATTTAACATAAACTCACCGTTTCACTTTGAACCCTACCTTTATGGCATTAAAATCCTAATAAGATCAGCTAATCTCATTCGACGAGGAACATTTCCCTTCTTCCGGTGAGTTATAAGCAGGAGGAGGTTATGATGATTTTATGAAGCGTTGATCGATATCTTTCAGGCTCTAAGAGCCCTAGCCTCGAGTTTTTCTGGTATGGAGCAGCATCCATCTAACTCCAGGATCTTTAAGCCCTGAGACTCCGCCCAGTTTCTCGTCGCCCTCGACGGGAGAACCATCCTGTCGGCTCCCGCCCTCAGGCATAGGGTTTCGAGACTCTCCCTCTCGATCCTTGGGCGCATACATCCGAGGCTTATACTCGCCTCCGGCAGCAGCAGCCTCGCCAGGGCGATGACCTTCGCCACATTCATAGGGGTTGGAGGCTGGGCGTTCTCCATGGGGGTTCCATGTGTTGGTATAAGAGCGATGATGTCTACCTGCCTCGGCCTCGCCTCCTGGATGATCTCCAGGGCCTTAGCCTCGCCGACGATCCTTCCGTGGTCGAGGCCTACGCAGAGATGTGGAACGACGGCGGGTATGGAGGTATCCATCAAGCTCTGTAACGTCCTCCTGTAATCCTCCACCGTCGCCTCTAAGCCGTAGACTCTCCTGATGGTCTGATTACTCCCCACGACGTCCACCGATGCGATATCTATCCCTGTGGAGGCCAGCTCCTCCGCCCTCCGCTCATCTACCAGGCCCGTATGGATGTTTACGATGAGTCCCGTATGCTCCTTAATCCACTGGAGGGCGTCTAGGAACCCCTCCAGGGGGACACGTCCCTCAGGGGTGCACCCCCCGCTCACCAGTAGGCCGACTCCGTCTCTCTGCTCGAGATTTAGTGAGAATTCTATAAGTTTCCTCGGCGAATCTATGGGGACCATGCCCTCTAGGTATCGGCCTCCACAATGCCTGCATTGGAGGGCGCATCGGTTTCCTGTTACGGAGACGGTAGGGAATCGTGGATGGGGGTGGTAGAATCTCATCTCCCACCCCCTATATCTCAGCCTAGTCCTCCAAGCCTTCTCCAGCAGACTCTTCGGTAGCCCCCTAGAGGAAAGGAGTCTCGCCACCTCTCCCGTTTCCATCTCTATAAGTAGTCACCACTTATATCAAGAAAATTTTCCTATCTATGGAGCTCTATCTTGATTTCCTCTCCCACCTTCAACTCTAGGGCTTCAGGCCTCTCTGGGATGAGCTTTAGGGAAGCCTCCCCGGTTGAGAGGTAGAGGGAGAGGCCCACTCTCCGGCCCTTAACTAGGAATGTCACCCCCTCAAATCTAGCTAGGGCGCATTCTCCAAAGCTCTTCTCAACCCGCCCTATCGGTTCATCGCACAGCCTCACCACCCCCTTCTCTACCTTCCGGGAGGCGTGAAGACCGATGAAGGAGTAGTGGGGAACTCCACCATCTAATAAGACGGGCATTCCATCGATCTCAGCCGTCAAACCGCCCTGGTGATCCTCTAGCCTCAGCAGGAGGTATTCGGGCCTCGCCTCAATAACTCTCCCTCTAAGCTCCCTCACTGCATCTTCGATCTCCGGATTTAGGAGCCTCCTGAAGCGGTTTCCTCCTCTAGCCCTTAGAGGGTCTGATGGGTCTCTCACCTCCAAGTGTATATGTGGGGAGGTCCAGAAGTCGAAGTATCCCGACCTCAGGAGGCGACCCAATTCCTCGCCGATGTCTACGCTTTCCCCCACGTCGATGGTGGGTTCGATGTGGAGCATCTTCACGACGACTTTAGGGTTCTCAGCACTCTCGTAGAGGGTTAGGATATCATATCCGGCATCTCTGAAAAGTCGCCCCTTTGGAGCCCTTAGCCTCCTGATGGCGATGAGTCTTCCCTCAATGGGCGAGGGGGCTATCTCCCCATACTCAAGGCCTGGATAGATGTCGATGGCTGTCATCGACCTATGTGCGGGGTAGGGACTGTTGAAGAAGGAGAGCCATCCACCCTGGGGGCAGTGAACCCCGACGCCGCGGGCCTCGGCGACGGGAAGCATCTCCACGCCGCTTCACCTGAGGAAGAGCCACTCCCTGGACATATACCGTCTCCTCAGTTCCTCCATCAGCTTGACTTCATAGTCGGAGGGCTCGCCGGGTTCAAGCTCTATATCTAGACCCTCCTCAAAACCCTTAACGAGGGCATCCCTCACCTCCCTGAAGGAGATCTTCCTCCCCAGCTCCCTTCGTAGGTTTGTCACTCTCTCCTCCACCGCCTTGATGAGCTTATCCCTAAGCTTCTCCTCCGAGACCTTGAGGACGGTGAACATCCTTTTCACGTCACAGTCGATGAGAATTGTTCCATGCTGTAGCACGACGCCGCGACGACGCGTCTGTGCGTTTCCAGAGATCTTCCGGCCGCCGATGAGGATGTCGTTTATCGGTCTGAACTCGGCCTTTAGGCCGAGATGCTCGAAGGCCCTGACGAGGCATCCGCATATCACCCTATAGGATTCGGGTATATCCCTGGGAATTCTTGGATCATCCTCTGGGGCTATGAGGCTATAGGTAATCTCTCCATCATAGTCGTGGTAGACTGCTCCCCCACCAGTGATTCTTCGAACCACGTCGACGCCGAGTCTCCGGCAGGCTTCGAGATCAACCTCTTCCTCTACGCTCTGGAAATATCCAATCGATACTGCTGAGGGCTTCCAACGGTAAAGCCGAATGGTGTTTGGAGCCTCTCCCTCACTTACGGCTCTGAGGATCGCCTCGTCGAGGGCCATCTGAGTATAGGCGTCGGCGACATAGAGATCTAAGAGGCGCCATCCCTCCATATCATCCTCAAGATTGCCCCCACTTCTTTATCGATTTCGTCTCTCCTCAGAGGCCTAGGATAGTTGTATAGAGGCCCCCTCGGCCTCTCATTGTAATAAGGCCTATTACATCCCGGGCATCCGGAGGTCTGGAAGGCCTCGCCGCTGGAGAGGAGCTCCACTAGCCTTCTGGGTTCTAGGCCGAAGTCGATGATCCTCCCCTCCTCATCGAAGGCCATATCCCCATATCGGGTCAGTCCAAGTATGATGAGGTGTCGGGCTACCTGTATACGCCTATAGGCGTCGAGGGGAGGTGGAGGATGATCTTCCAGCCTTGTTCCAGGTATTGGGGTGAGGGCGAAGAGTCCGGTCAATATGCCTCTATTCCACATATCCTGGATCAGCCTCACCGCATCCCGCTCCGTCTCTCCAAGTCCTATGATTAGATGGGTCGTCACCCTTCCCCTCCCGAAGACCTTTAGGGCATTCTCCAGCGCCTTCAGGTGTCCAGTCCAGGTGTAGGGGCCTCCAGCCCCCCTCCCCTTGACGGCTTCGAAGATCCTGGGCGTCGCCGCGTCGATGGGGATGCAAACCCTCTCAACGCCTAGCTCCAATAGCTCCCCCAGGGCTTTAAGCCCTATCGGAGGGGTGTCCAGGGAGATTGGGAGGCCTGTCGCCCCCCTTATGGCTTTTAGAAGCTCCATAACGTCGTCTAGGAAGCCTGGATAGTTTATGACCTGTAAACAGATCCTCTTAAGCCCCCTAGACCTCCCGCCTCTGAGGGCCTTTAGGACTTCCCCCGTTTTAAAGGGCGGCCATAGAACTCTGGATAGTAGGTCTTGGCTTGCGGTGCTCTCCCTAGCCTGGGGGCAGAAGGCGCAGTTGGCTGTGCATCGCCCCTCGGTGTAGGTCATCAGATAGGCCGTCGTAGGCTCGGCGCTTAGCCATCTCTCCTCTAAGCCTAGGATGGCTGCGGTTCCTATGCTGACCCTCACAAGCTCTGGCACATCCCTTACTTCTCTTTATGGAAAATAAATCTCTATGTCGCCGTATTTTTGAGGAGATTTGGAAAGTTTCTCTTCACGATTAAAAAGAGAGGAACTCCAATGATCGTCCCTATCAACGTGATCGTTAAACGCTCAATTATTGAGATGGGTAATAATGCCATGAAGAAGGATGGTGATGCTATATTATATAACAGTGTCATAAAAATTAAGTTTCCAAACATATGTCCAGTCATGGTTGAAGAGAAGTTGCATAAGGCAATTCCCCTTGTTATCTTATTTTTATCTCCGCTATAAATGTAACTAGCAATCTTATCTCTCCATGTAAGTATTATAATGAGGCCTATTAAATGAGGCATCGGATAAAGGGGTGCCTTGCGACCTATTGGGGTCGCATACCAAGAAATTATGAATATCATTGAGATAAATGAGGCTACTATCCATCCCCTAATGTTAAACACCCTATACCTACTCATCGCAGCCGCCATCAACGAGGAGATGAAGGCTAGGGGTGTGAAGTATATACCGAAGAAGTCCATGCTTAAAATCTTCCCTATGAGGGCCCCTAGAAATGCCGTTAAGGGTCCGATGATGGGACCGAGAATTATACCATAGCTCATCTCCAGCGATCTAGCTATCGAGATCCTAGATCCTGTGATCCCTATGATCGGAAAACTGGGGAGGAGGCTTACAGCGGCATATAGGGCAGCTAGGGAGGAGATGAGGGCTATCTCCCTCATCCCCAGGCTTCGGGATGATCTATTGTGGGTCATCATACCTCGTTTGGGGGTTTAAACCATCTCTCCCGTGCCTCTCCAACGGTGAATACGGAG
>CAZEET010000068.1:0-4812 GCA_964511325.1 uncultured Candidatus Bathyarchaeia archaeon
ATGCCAGGGTGCCCCGCATCAACGTTGATAGGGGCGTCTTCAAGCTCCCCGATGGGGTCTCCTTCCTAGATGGAGTTCTCATAGAGCCTCTGGGCTGCGTCGTCAGGGGTCAGAGGCGGCTGGGCCTGGAGCCTGGAGATTCGGTTCTCATCATCGGAAGCGGCGTGGCTGGGATACTCCACATACAGTTGGCGAGGGCTAGGGGTGCAGGCCCCATCATGGCGGCCGACATAAATGAGTATAGGATGAGGATGGCTGAGCACTTCGGCGCCGATGTCGCCCTCGACGCCCGGGAGCCCTTGCCGGATCAGGTGAGGGAGAACAACGATGGACGCCTAGCTGATAGGGTGATCGTCTGCACCGCAGCCCTGGAAGCCATCAAGGCTGCCCCTAGATGCGCTGAGGATGGGGGGCGCATCCTCTACTTCGCACCAACACCGCAGGGTGTGGAGCTCCCCCTAGACTTCAACGACTTCTGGATGAGGCAGCTGACGTTGACGAGCAGTTATGCCGCCGCACCAGCGGACCTCCAAGTGGCCCTGGACCTCATCAGATGTAGTCGTATAGAGGCGGAGGAGATGGTTACACACCGATTCCCCCTCGAACGCATAGAGGAGGGCTTTAGATTGGTGGAGCAGGCAGGTGAGTCGCTGAAGGTCGTCGTTGAACCCCATCAGCAGGGCTCGTAGACGATGTCTAGGCTCCAGCTCTCAGCCCTATAAAGTGGGTGGGCGAGGCAGAAGTCTACGCCTCTAAGCATCTCACCCCAATCCATCTCTGGGGGATGAGCCCCAGCCCTGAGGGGCATCCACATGAGGTGGAGCCTGAAGCAGACATATCTCTACGCTTAACTTTATGCCTAAGCCTCCTATATTCGAGGGATTTGAAGCCGAGATACTCCATCTGCCAGAGCTTCATCCATTGGCTGTGATGTCCATCGAGAGCTATGGTGGCAATCCCCTCGGCATCGCCGATGCGGCTTAGCATCCTATCCATGGGTAGTCTCCCAAATCTCCTGCTCCCAGCTCTCCTCAGAACCCAGATGCAGTTCATCACCCAGATCCCATTTCCCCTGATGGGGTAGCCGGAGGCCTCGGCGGGGGCATACTCGATCTGGCCGACGGCGTCTCCACCTTCGGGATCGCCCTCTGGAGATATTCTCTCCGCTTCCTATACCGTCTATAGGGCATGGAGGGATACATTTCCACAGATAGCGCTCATATTCCCCTTTATCGACCACATCCACTACCTCAACCTCTATACTCCTCACCCCAGATGATTCGCAACTTTAATCTCATGAAGAGAAATTTAAGAGAATTGAGTTGGCCTCCCCAAAGGATATGGCTAAGAGGTATGGGATACCTAAGGAGCTTGCCTCCATCCTCCTCATGTTGGGGGAGAACTTCGTCGATGAGCAGCTGCTGAGATGGCCCAGGGAGAGGGATATAATAGGCCATCACTCTCCCCTATCTATAACGCTGTATGATATGCAGCTGAGGGAGGTCTCTGTAGGTTATCTATTCCTGACGAATAGACGTTTCATCTACTTCCCTCTTTCACCCATCATGGGATCGGCTGGGGGGAAGATCAAGGCTGCCTTTGGTATGGCGGAGCTGGATCCAAGCATGGTGGGTCTAAGCCCCTTCATGGTTCCCATCGGAAACGTCGTCGACGTCCAACCGGCTTCGGATAAGCTGATCAGGGTAACCTTTAGGGGTGGAACCTACGGCGCCTGGGAGTCCTGGGAGAGCGGCTTCGTCACCATGTATAAGGTTGGGAATAGATATATAACCCTCGACGATCCCGACACTCTCCTCATCGGAGAGTGGGAGCTCGATAGGGTTCAGGGCTTTGCCTTCCCAGCCGTGGAGGAGAAGGGGCCTGTGGCCCTGAGGCCCCACTACGATGTCGAGGGGTGGTTGAGGGATATCAGGTCTCTGATGACCGCTTCGCAGAGGGTGAGGGGGCCCAGATTCTGCCCCAACTGCGGCTCCTCAGTGGAGCCTGGAGATAGATTCTGTGGGAACTGCGGCTATAGGCTATTCTAACCCTTAATGGAGAAGGGTTGAGAGGGCCATATATAGTCCAGCAGCCATCAATATGTAAGCCGTAGCCCTGGAGATGGCCTCTCTCATACCCCTAATCATCTCTATTAGAAAGCTCTTGGAGTAGGCGACGGCTAGGGAGAGGGGTATGAATAGGGCTGCGCAGCCGAGGGCATAGGAGACGTAGAGGGGCGCCACGGCGTTGAGGCCTGCCCCCGCGGAGGTAAAGACTAGGAGGAGGAAGACGGGAAGGGAGCAGCTGAGAGATGATACCGCATAGATTACGCCGAAGAGATAGAAGGATAATAGGCCGCCGGCTTCGGGTGGGGCTGGATGGGGCATACCCGAAAGGATAAGACCTCCCCTCCGATAGGTGATGAGGCCTAATAGGATTAGTATGACGCCGAAGAGGGGGTTTAATATCCTACGGCTGAGGGGAATAAGCCCAAGAGCAAGGGAGGGTATGAATCCCATTAAGGTGTAGACTGACAGGAAGCCTAGGAGGGTCGTAAACGCCAGGGTGAGCCCCCCTCGAAGCCGGCCTGCTTCGACGGCTGTGAGATAATACGCAATGTAGGAGGGGAGCAGCGGCAGAGCGCAAGGTGAGAGAGGGGATAGAACGCCAGCTGTGAAGGCCAATAGAAGCCTAGCCGCCTCCATATCATCCACTCAGCTGTAGGATGATGAGCCTCAACTTCTCATAGGAGGTGTAAGCGCCCCGATATCTGATGATGCCCTTCTCGTCGACGACGATGACCATAGGCACATAAGAGACCTTATAGAGGAGACCTGCCTCGGGTGAATGCCCATAGAACCAGCTTATACCCATATTCCTCACCCAATCTCCGCTAGGCTTCTCTGAGGGATCGACATCTATGGAGGCGATGTAGACGCCCACTGTGAACTCTTCGGATAACCTTTCGAAAACCTCTATCTGCTTCGTACAGTAGGGACACCACATCGTCGAGAACTCGATGACGACGATCTCGCCTCTATGCTCCGAGAGCGTGAAGGTGGAGCCATCTATGCCGACGACAGTGAAGTCCGGAGCCTTCATGCCGACGTAGACTCCCTCCTCCACATGCTCAGCCCTAGGCCTAGCGAGGATGTAGAGGGCTGCCACCGCGATCACTATGGCGGCGATGATGGGGGCGAGTCTCCTTCCCCTCATCTCACCGCTCCCCAGCGAGGCTTCACCGCTCCTCAACGGGGTAGGCGACGGCGATAGCCGTTCTTATCCCCCTAAAGGCCGTTGGATAGTCGTCGAAGATCATCCTAATGGTTCTGCCATCCACCCTCTCGGCGTAGGGCATCAAAGCTGCGACATCAGCCATCGTCGATGTGACGAATCGCATCCTCACCTCAACCGGCTCCTCCACTCTGAAGGGCTTGAACTCCCCGAGGGCTTTCAGGGCCTTTGAGGCCTCTTCCCTGATCAGCCTCCTCGCCCTAACTGGGTGTAGACATCTCGCGGCGTATCGGCTAACACCCCATTTGATGACGGCACCCCTGATGTTCGGCACCAGTCTCCTAGCCTCCTCGACGACGGCTTGGTCTCCTGAGATGAAGATGGAGGGGACTCCATGCCATCCCGCTAGGGCTGCGTTAAGGCCGAACTCCCCCATCTCCACGCCGTTGATGTAAACACCATCGACGACCCTCCCAGAGATGGTGTGGCAGAGGACTCCCCGCTCGGTTCCCTTCATGGAGTGGTAGCCGACGTAGAGGGCTGCGTTGAAGCTTTCGTCGATTCCCTCCATCATTAGCCAGGGCCTCGGAGAGCCTCTGACGAGAACCGCGGCCTCGTGAACCTCCTCTGGTGGGAGGTTGCTCATACGCCCATGGGAATCAGCGACCACAATCTCCTCAGCCCCAGCCTCCAAGACGCCCTCAATTGCCGCGTTTAGGTCTCCAACCATCAGTCTCCTATATTTCTCATATTCCTTATTCCTAGGATCAACCTGGCTCCAGTCAACTATGCTGCTTATACCCTCCATATCGATGGAGATGTAAACCTTCAACTCTCTCGATATAGATGGGCCTTAACCATGATATAAGCTCAGCCCCTCCTACTGGGAGGCTTATAGAGTATTGGAGCTCCACAGTAGATGCAGAGCTGAGTCTTCGGGACTAAATGCCTACACCTCTTGCAGACGACGAGTATATCTAGGTTATCGTCCTTCAACCCGGTTTTGGCGGCTCCCCCTCTTTTAAAAGTGATGCGGATTCACTCTATGATGGGGGATGGATGAAAGTGACTGTGACGCCGATCTTCGACCCCAGCGTCGGACGTCGCATGAGGGTTGCCTGTTTCATGTCGGGCTCTGGGACGAATACGAGGAAGATCATCGAGCGATCCCTCGAGGGAGATGCCCGATATGAGGTAGTTCTAATCTTTACCGATGTTAGGGATGACCGCCTGGATCGAAGCGGTGAGAAGCGTTGTAGGGCTTTGGACATCGCGGAGGAGTATGGAATCCCCTATGAGTGCATAGACATACTCGACTTCTATAGGAGTCACGGCCACAAAACGAAGAGGAATCTGACGCTTAGACCCTTATACGATGAGCAGGTGGCCAAGAGGATAGAGCCATACAACATCGATGTCATCGCCCTGGCTGGGTATATGAGCATCGTAACAAAGCCCCTCCTCAACAGATATCCAGGGAGGATCGTGAACGTCCATCCGGCAGACCTATCCATCATGGAGGGTGGCAGACGCAAATATGTAGGCCTCCACGCCGTTAGGGACGCCATCCTCGCCGGT
>CAZEET010000069.1:0-4804 GCA_964511325.1 uncultured Candidatus Bathyarchaeia archaeon
CCCAACGACTTAACGAAGCCTAATGGTGGGGCCGGGAGGATTCGAACCTCCGACATTCGGGTTTCCGCTCCAAAACCTCCTCATCCCCCAATCGGGGTCGGTAAACCCAAATCTGTTCTGGAGCCCGACGTCATACCTGGCTAGACCACGGCCCCACCAATTTTCATCGAGACATCTTTAACCTAATAAAGGTTGCCCGAGAGGCGTCATCCCTATATCCTCTATGCCTAATCCCCTATGGGTTGAGCATCTCCTTCAAGTGGCGTTTCATACCCCTCATCAGGAGAGGTCTCAAGACCGAGACAAGGAGGCTTAGGAGGCCGAGGCTGAGGGTTGGAGGCATCTACCCTCTGAGAGTCGGCCGGAGGCTGCTCCCCGATCGGGTTAGGGTTCTGAGGATCTATCCTCAGCGTCTTGGGGAGATGACGGAGGAGGATGCCCATAGAGAGGGTTTCCAAAGTCTAGGGGAGTTTAGGAAAGCCTGGCTCGACATCTATCACAGCTGGGATGATGAGCAGCAGATATGGGTCATAGAGTTCCGGTATCTCGGCGAAAGGTTTAAAGAGTAGCCTCCCTCCACCATTTGGGGGTTACCGGCCAAAGGGCGCGGGAACCACCCGAACCCATTCCGAACTCGGAAGTTAAACCGCGCTCCGTCCGCGGTGGTAGTGTAGTCTTCGGCTACGCGAAGCCGCGGAAGCTGGTAACCCCCAAATGCTTTCAGTGGACTATCCCAAGCTTGTGGAGCTCCTCCTCTAAAACCTCCATCGTCCTCTTCAGCTTACCCCTCCTCTCGGCATACTCGTCTCCGCTGATCTTGCCCTCTCTAAACTCATCCTCAAGTCTCCTTAGCTGAGCCTTGATCTCCGTGATGCGCCCCCTCAGCATCTCGGCGTAGGATGCCGGGCCGGCGATCTCCTCCCCTATCGGCGGGGCCTCAGCCTTTATGACGCCGTCCTCTATGCGGAAAATGCGATCCGCGACCCTCGCCACGCTGGGGTCATGGGTGACCATGATGATGGTCTTACCCATCTCCTCGTTCACTCTGCGTAGATAGTCGACGACGATCTTAGCGTTTACGGTGTCCAGCTCCCCTGTGGGCTCATCGGCTAGGATGAGCGGCGGATCATTCGCTAGGGCCGCCGCCAGGGCCACTCGCTGCTGCTCTCCGCCGCTCAGCTCCCCGGGCTTATGATTCATCCTATGTCTGAGGCCTACGATGTCTATGAGCTCCTCAACTCTCTTACGTCTCTTCTCCCTGGGTATGCCCATGGCCATCATCGGTAGCTCCACGTTCTCGGCGGCCGTCAGCGTCGGTATGAGATTCATCGTCTGGAAGACATGGCCCACCGTTCTCCGCCGATACTCGACGAGCTCGGGGGGCGTCAGCTTAGTCACCTCGACGTCGAAGACCTTCACATAGCCAGCTGTCGCCGTGTCCAGCCCCCCTATGATGTTTAGGAGAGTCGTCTTCCCGGAGCCTGAGGGGCCTATGAGGGAGACCATCTCACCTCGCTCAACGGTCATGTTCAGTCCTCTTAGGGCTTGAACCTCAACGGAGCCCAGCTTGTAGACCTTAATCAAATCCTTAACTATCACGGCGGGCGACATCTCGATCACTCCTCTATCATCAATACGGGCCTTCTGCTAACTATCCTCGCTGTCACTATGATGGGTAGTATAGAGGAGAGGGATATCATGAGGGCGATGGAGAGCACTCCCATCCACGAGGCCGTTGGGAATGTTATTCTGCGCACTATATATGTTGCTACGGCCTCATTAAAGAGAATGGTCTCGTTTCTCAGGATGATATAGCCCACAGCCATCCCTATGGCCGTGGAGATGAGGATGACGCTCATCATCTCTAGGATGAGCGATGCGGCGATCTGCCTCCAGGAGAACCCCCTGGTCGCGAGGATGGTGAGCTCCCTCCATCGGCTTCGGAGCATCGTCAACGCTATGAGGGCTACGCCGACGGAGGAGACGATCGCCGAGAAGATGACGCCGAGCTCTTCAACTCTCCTGGGGCCCATGAGAAAGAGGTTCTCCCTCGCTCCCTTAATTCTCTCCTCAGCTATATCCACCTCATCGATGTTTGGGTCTAGATCCTCAACGGTCTCCTTAAAGGCCTCTAGATCGACGTCTTCCTCCAGCTTTACGAGGATTCTAACCTGTTTGATATACTTCTCCTTCACATGTTTAAGGAAGTCCCTGTGGACGTAGAGTGTTGGATTCTGAATTCTCCAGCTTCCCCTAGGCCTGCGGCCGAAGAAGCCTACAATCTGGAAGGGGTAGATCCTATACTTCAGCTTTATCAGGAAGGTTTCGTTTAGGTCTACGCCCAATCTCTCAGCCGCACCCATCTCGAGGATGGCTGTATCCCTCGACTTATTCATCCTCTCGAAAACGTTGACGCCCTCCAGCCATCCAGGCTCCATATAGGCGACCTGACTCCACTCCAGCGGCTCTATCGCCCTCACCGGTATGGTTCCAAGGGAGCTTTCAGCCTCGAACCACACCTCTACCGTTGCGTTCCTAACCCCTGGAAGCCCCTCGATCCTATCGGCCAGCTCTTCAGCTCCCTTTCTGGAGAAGAGCCAGATCGATGCATCCGTGCCCACCATGGACATCGTCACTCTCTCGATGAAGTCCTGGGTGCTGGCCGCGCTTCCGATAACCGAGACCGCGTAGCCGAGGATTAAGGCCACCATGAAGGCCGAGGAGGCTAATCGCTTCGCATAGCGCTTTGCGCTCGTCGAGGAGTATCTGGAGACGTCGCCTACGATCCAGCGGGCTATGAAACTGACTCCACCTTGGAGCCAGGGTGAAAACTGGACTAGGAGCTTTATGAAGCCCCAGAAGAAGAGGATGGGGCCTATATAGGAGAGGATGTAGTCGACGCCCCACCACGTGGAGTAGAGGATGAAGACTAGGATATTCCCGATGAGGGGTCTGAACTTCTCAACATTGAGGCCGAGGAGCATCATCGCGATCTTATAGGCTCCCAGACCGAGGGCTAGGAGAGGCTCATGCCATGAACCCACCTCTTCCTCCTCTTCACGGTATATCCTGAGGGCCTCAATCACACTCATCCTTGTCGCTTTCCTCGCCGGGGTATAGACGGCCAATACTGAGAGGACTCCGCTGAATAGGAGTGATAGGAGGATCGTAGGCGGAGAGAGACTTCTAAGGCTGTCAAGGGGGGATATGCCTGGGAGGACTAGGGGTACTAGGGCTGCCCCTAGGAGGATGCCCAGGACGCCCGCTATGAGGCCTATCAGAGAGGCTTCCAGAAGGAGGATGAGCATCACCTGTCGATGGTTTAGGCCCCTGGTGAAGAGGAGGCCGATCTCTCTGCGTCTTACGCCTAGTGATATCTCCGAGACTGTGGCGCCAAGATACCAGGCCGTGAAGAAGACTGGAATCGTAATCATGAGGGTGTTCGTCTTCATGCCGGATGTATAGGACTCTATGGAGTTTAGGAGGCTGTCAAGATAGTTTAGAGGTAGATACTTATACTTCACCCCCAGGGTGTTGATCTCCTCGTAGACCAGGCGGATCTTATGCCTCGAGCCTTCGATATCCCAGGGATTTATCAGCTTCCCCCTCTCTAGGCGAAGGAAGAAGGCAGCGATGAAGATCCTTGTAGGTCTACGCCTCTCATCATATATCGGTTGAAGAAGGTAATTCCTAAGCGTCTCCTCGGTGACTATTATAAGCCTATGCGGAGGTCTTCTCTCAACGCCCCCGCCGAGGATGACGTATCTCAGATAGTATGGGTAGCGCCCTATGGCTAGGGAGAAAGCCTCTTCATCTAGTTCAATCACCCCACCGATGGGGAGCGTGAAGTATCGGGATTCGAAGCCAGGAGGGCTATGGGGGTTGTAGGTGAGTATCTTTATAGTCGCCATCTCCCCGGGTTTGAAGCTGGAGGCGTTTAGAGAGCCCTCCTCGATGTAGACCTTACCATCCTCCAGCTCCTCGACCCCTGAGAGTCCCTGGAGAAGCGTCGAGTTCTCGGGGATGGCGATGAGCTTGAAGGTTAGAGTCTCGTTCCATCCCGACACGTTGACGTCGACCTCCCATCTTATGAGATGTTCCACCCATGTTACACCCTCCACCTCTCTATAGGCATCCTCCATTCTCGCTATCGCTAGGCGAGTGATATTCCTCTGCTCCGCCCAGGATTCAATGTCGATGTTGACGGCTCCGAGCGCCTTCGATATCATAGAATATGCCACCGCATCGGAGCCTTGGACGATGCCTGAGAAGAGCGTCACCGCTAGAAGAACGCTGAGGAATAGGGCGATGAAGATGGAGGGCCCCCTAATCAGTCTCTTAACGGCGTAACTGAGCATCCTAATATATGGAGAACCCGATAGCTTCATTAAAAGGGTTGTCACCAATGAAAATTTATAACGGCGTAGAGGTTCAAGTGGATTGGTCGTGATGCTACAACAGCCCTCTCAATTCCCCCCACCTAAAAGCGACATCGGGGTCCTTGTCCAGATCATCTTTAGCGTCGCCTTCCTCCTCTATCTCCTCTACGCTCAGCGGATTCAGAGCATAACAATGCTGAAACAGGTAGAAGGAACGTTGAGGAGGGTTAAAGCCCTAAGAGATGAGGGGCGGAGGGTATCCATAGAGGCGATAAGGGAGCTCGGTAAGCCCGATCGAGATCCGACGCCCGAGGTGGAGCGATTTCTTGAACACTTCTTCATACAGCCTGTAAGCCTAGACCCCGCGGGTATCGTCTGGAAGCTGGAGCAACTCCTCAACGTGAGGGAGAGCAAATTCGAGGATG
>CAZEET010000070.1:0-4740 GCA_964511325.1 uncultured Candidatus Bathyarchaeia archaeon
GGCCCGTAGCCGAGTGGATAAGGCGCCGGCCTTCGGAGCCGGAGAGCGGGGGTTCGAGTCCCCCCGGGCCCGCTGAGGTGGCGATGATGTCGAATCCGCTGGAAGCGTTGAGGGAGGAGTGCCGACGTCTCCTTGAGGGAGCCCTCAAAGCTCTCCCCATCTCCAAGACCCTTGAGCTAGGCTTCTCCAAGCCTCCAAGCCTTGAGATGGGGGAGGTCTCAACTTCCATATGCTTCAGACTCGCCTCCAAGTTCCATAGGAGTCCACAGGAACTGGCCCAGGAGTTGGCCTCAGCACTCGATCCCTCGTCTTCACAGCTCATAGAGTCGGTGGAGGCTGTCGGGGGCTACATAAACTTCCACTCTGATCCAGGTGAGTTTTCAAGGCTGACATTGGAGACCGCCGTGAAGCTCGATGATGAATACGGCTTCTTGAAGGCTGAGAAGCCTGAGAGGGTTATGGTGGAGCATACCAGCGCCAACCCGAATGGGCCGATACATATAGGGAATGCCAGGAACTCCATTTTGGGTGATGCCCTGGCGAGGATGCTGAAGAAGCGGGGACATAGGGTTGTTATCCACTTCTATGTCGATGACATGGGGCGGCAAGTGGCTATGGCCACCTATGGCTGGAGACTCCTCGGCAGACCCGAACCGAGGGGGCCTCCAGATCTATGGGTGGGCACCATCTACGCCTCCGTGAACGTCATTAAGGAGGTGAAGAGGCTTAAGAGGGAGTTGGAGGTAGCTAAGGCCCTGAAGGCCTATGCAAGGGTCAGCGAGATAAACGCTCAGCTCAGCCGCTACGCCGCTGCGGCTCAGGAGCTGAGGGAGAGGGATCCAGAGTTCTTCGACAGGCTGCTGGAGGCGTTGGAACGCGAAGAAGATCCAGATGGGGAGATATCAAAACTGAACGCCGAATATGAATGCGGTGAACCCGAGGCGAAGAGAGATGTCCGGAGGCTTGTTGAATACTGCCTCCAAGGCTTCAAGGAAGCCCTAGGCGAGATCGGCATCGTCTTCGATTCTTGGGACTATGAGAGTGACCTAGTCTGGAGTGGAGCCGTCGATGAGGTGATCAATAGGCTGCGGAGAACCCCTTACACCCGCTTCGAGGATGGAGCCCTCATCCTCGACTGCGAGGCGGTGGCAAGAGACCTAAAGCTGAAGGAGAGGTGGGACATAAACCCCCGATATGAGATACCTGACCTCGTCTTGGTGAGGGCTGATGGGACGACGCTCTACACAACGAGGGATATCGCATATTCGCTTTGGAAGTTTGAGCGGGTTGATAGGGTGATCAATGTCATCGGCTATGAGCAGAGCACGGCTCAGCTCCAGCTGAGGGTGGCCCTCGCAGCCTTGGGTCGCGTGGAGATCGCCGATAGACAGAGGCATTACGCCTACAAGTTTGTCACCCTCCCAGGGTTGAAGATGAGCGGCCGATTAGGGCGCTACGTCACCCTAAGGGAGGTTGTGGAGAAGGCCGTGGAGCTAGCCTATAAGGAGGTGGACGCCCGTTCGCCGAGGCTGCCGGAGGATGAGAAACGGCGTATCGCCAGGATGGTGGGGCATGGAGCCGTGAAGTATGCCCTATTAAGCGTGGACCCGATGAAGACCGTCGTCTTCGACTGGGATAAGGTGCTGGACTTCGAGAGGAATAGCGCTCCTTTCATCCAATACTCCCATGCGAGGGCCTGCAGCATACTCCGCAGGGCCGATGATCGACCTGAACCTGATTATGCTCTACTGAGGGATTTGAGGGAGAGGGAGCTGGTCTATCTTATAGCCCGCTTTCCAGACATCTTCCAAGAGGCTGTCGAGGCCTTGAGTCCCCAGGCCATCGCCTCCTACGCCAACCAGCTGGCCGATAAGTTCAACAGCTTCTACGCCTCTCATCCGGTGTTGAAGGCGGAGCCTGAGGGGTTGGCGGGGGCGAGGCTGATGCTTGTCGACGCCGTCCGAATCGTTCTGAGGAATGCATTATCGATTCTAGGTATAGAGGCCCCTGAGCGGATGTAACACTTTATATACCTCGCCGCGGGTGAGGCGATCCTGGTGCGCCATGAATCTGTGGAGGCTTAGGCTTTCCATTCTTGGAACCCTCGCCCTCATCATAGGTATCTCAACTCTAGGTTTCTCGCTGATCCTCTCGCTCTTGGGAACCTTCAGCCTCCTCTCACTCCTCATCCTCACGGCTCTCTTCAATATACTCCAGTGGTTGATGGCCCCCTACCTCATCAATGCCATCTATAAGGTGAAGCCCCTAGGGGAGAGCGAGTATCCCGAGCTACACCGCATCGTTGACGTGCTTTCCCAGAGGGCTGGCATCCCCCGGCCTAAGCTGATGCTAGCTGAGATGCCGATACCAAACGCCTTCGCTTATGGATCGCCGCTGACTGGTAATATGGTGGCCGTGACTAGAGGTCTCCTAAGGCATCTAGAGCTCGAGGAGGTGGAGGCCGTCATCGGCCATGAACTGGGGCATATCCGGCATAGGGATGTTCAGGTTATGATGTTCGTCTCCTTTCTCCCCTCCCTCTTCTATCTCATAGCTAGATCAACTCTCTATCCCTATCACTATGGCTACTATGCCCGTAGGAGGCGCGGAGATTACTCCGCCCTCGCCGTTGTGGGAGCCGCCTCGATGTTCATCTACTTCATTCTCCTCATATTCACCCTAGCTCTTAGCAGGTTGAGGGAGTATTATGCTGATCAACATAGCGCCTCCATTGTCGATGACGGAGCTCGAAAGCTGGCTGAGGCCCTGGCGAAGATATCCACATCCACCTCTAGGATGAGGCGAGCTGAGACCGCCGGCTTCGGAGGGTTCAAAACTCTCTTCATTTCGGATCCCGATAGAGCTGTGACCGACTCCGCTGAGATCCAGGCGTTGTATGGCAGGAGGGATGAGGAGCTGGTAAGGCGACTATTAGAGCGGAAGTTAACCTGGTTCGACAGGTTTGTGGAACTTTTCTCAACGCATCCAAACGTTGTGAAAAGGATCAGGGCTCTTCTCGAAGTCTCCTAAGAACCCCTCCTAGAACCCTGAAGTCATCCTCTAAGACTCTGAGAAGCTCCTTGGCGTAGAGGGCTGCAGCTGGATGATAGAGAGGGAATAGGAGCACGGAGCCCCAGGGGGCCTCAGCCTCGAGGCATCTGCCATGAACTCTGCTTATGGAGAGAGCTTCATAGCCGAAGCGATTAAGGAGATATCCGGCGGCGGAGTTCCCCATGGGCGCTATCACCCTTGGTTGGATAATGGCGAGCTGCCTCTCCAGGTATGGTGTGCAGGCCTCCACCTCATCCGCCCTGGGACGCCTATTTCCAGGGGGTCTACACTTCAATATGTTCCCGATATAGACCTCCTCCCTCCTCAGACCTATATCGGATAAGAGTCTGTCGAGGAGTTTTCCCGCTGCTCCCATGAAGGGTCTACCAGTCTCGTCCTCAACTCTTCCAGGTGCCTCTCCCACGAGGAATAGCTCAGCCTCTAGGCTTCCCTCCCCGACGACGGCATTCTTCCGTAGGCTCCCAAGCCTGCATCTTCTGCAGCTCCAAACCTCCTCCGCCAATTCCCTCATCAACTCCTCCTTCGACATCATCTCCACCTATAGGGCTCCAATCTCTCTAAGCCTCTCAACCTTCTCTGCGCTTAATCCGAGGAGCTCCCTTAAAACCTCCTCCGTGTCTCCACCTAGCTCTGGGGCTGGCCCCCTCGGCCTTGGCTTCGTCTCCGACATCTTTATCGGCGAGCCCATGAGCTTAACCATCCCCAGGCCTGGCTGGTTTAGGGCGACGATCATCTCCCTCGCCACAGCTATGTGCTCATCCTCGACGATGTTCTTCACCGTGTATATCGGAGCCGCTGGAACCCCATGGCGATTTAGGAGCTCCACGATCTCGCTGACATTTCTATGAGAGGTCCAAGCCTCTATCTCCCTTCTAAGCTCCTCATGGTGTTTAACCCTATCCGGATTCGTGTTGAATCTCCCATCTCTGGCTAAATGTTTCAGCCCTGAGGCCTCTAGGAAGCGTCTCCATATCCGGTCGTTGGCGACGCCTATGATGACCCACCCATCCAGAGCCCTGAAAGAGTCGTAGGGGTAGACGAATTCATAGCGATTGCCTATACGCCCTGGAACCACGCCTTCCACCAAGTATCTCTGCGGAATGTTCTCGAGGGATGCGAAGACGGAGTCTACCATGGCGACGTCGATAAGCTGCCCCCTACCAGTCTTCTCCCGCACCCAGAGGGCTGCCAGGATGCCTATACAGCAGAAGAGGGCTGCGAGGATGTCTCCTATGGCGGTTCCCACCCTCGTCGGCGGGGAGTCAGGCCAGCCTGTGACGCTGAGGAGTCCTCCCATCGCCTGGGCTATTATGTCATAGGCCGCCCTATGGCTGTAGGGGCCTGTTCTACCAAAGCCTGAGATGGCCGCATAGATGAGCCTTGGATTCACCTTCCTGAGGGCTTCATATCCTAGGCCGAGGCGCTCCATGGTTCCAGGTCTGAAGTTCTCCAACAGCACATCACTCCGTCTCACAAGCTCCAGGAAGATTCGTCTACCCTCGGGATGCTTCAAGTTAAGGGTGATACTTCTCTTACCCCTGTTGAGATTTATGTAGTAGAGACTCTCCCCACGTAGGAAGGGTGGAAAGGCCCGGGAGTCATCCCCCCGACCTGGCATCTCAACCTTAATCACCTCCGCCCCAAGATCCGCGAGGATCATCGAACAGT
>CAZEET010000071.1:0-4739 GCA_964511325.1 uncultured Candidatus Bathyarchaeia archaeon
ACTCATCCCAGCCCCTACGCCTGGCCTCCTCGGGGCTGATCTCACCTGGAAGCTCTCCGGCTCCAACCCTCGTGACGTAAGCCTTCAAGACAAGGACGACATCGTCGACTCTCGTCGGCCCTATACCTACGTCGGAGCAGGCTGCTGAGGCGCAGACATCCTTCGATGTCGTGTAGGGATAGGTACCATGATAGAGGCTGATGAAGGTTCCCTGGGTTCCCTCCACGATGACCTTCTCACCCCTATCCAGGGCCTCATTCACCTCCAGAGGGACATCGACAAGGAACCTCTGGAGTTCCGGCAGGTCTCTGGCCACCCTCACCCTTCGGAGCGCCCTATCGGCGTTACAGGGGCCCGTCCCCGTTCCGGTGGTCTGAATCTTCTCTTTCAGATGCCCTCGCCGATCCCTCTCGATATGTTCAGGCTCTATGATGGCGCATTGGGGGTCTAATCCGAAGCGGCCCTCGATGTCCAACTTTTCGATCTCGCTGAGAAGAACTCTCGGATCGACGATGACTCCCGGGCCGATCAGCAGCCTTGTGGAGGGGTTTACGAAGCCGCTAGGAACCATCCTAAGTTTATAAGTCTTCCCATTATAGACGACGGTATGCCCCGCGTTTGGGCCGACTCCGGCTCTGACGCATATCTCTACGTCATCAGCCACTGCAAGATATGAGACGATCTTGCCCTTCCCACAGTCGCCGAAGAAGCCATCAACAACGACTGTACAGACCATAGGCCTCAGCAAACCTTCAACCCTATTAGATTTAAGCCTGACTCACGGAGGATAGCCCATGAGATTCAAGAAGCATCTCGGTTACGGCGTCGATATTAAGTGGGATGGCGAAACCGGAGGATTCGTCAAGGCGCATAGACATAGTTTTAGACTTGACACCCCTGAGGAGTGGGGTGGCCTGGCTCAGGGGCCCTGCCCCGATGAGCTTCTTGCAGCCTCCATAGGGGGATGCCTCCTCACAACCCTCCTCCACTTCGCCAGGAGAATGGATGCGAGGCCTAGGAGTGTGGATGTCAGAGTCTCTATAGACATAGCTCTACGGGGGGCTGAGGGCTATAGGATTAGGGGCGTTGAGGTCAGCTTCATCGTTGAGGCTGATGAGGAGGATCTGGAGCTCCTTAAGCGCTGCGCCGAGTGGGCTGTCAAGTATTGCCATATCACCAGATCCCTGGAGGAAGCTATACCCCTGAAGGTGGAGCTGGAGGTGAGGCGGGGTCAGTAAGTTTTTCCCTCTAAATCCCATCTATTATCGGTGAACCTTGTCCAACGTCGGCATACTCGTCGTGGGAAATGAGATACTCGATGGATTGGTTCTGGACACCAACAGCCACTGGCTGATAAACCAGTTGAAGGCCCTAAGGATGCCGGTCATAGAGCGCATCACCGTGAGGGATGAGGTTCAGGAGATCGCTAAGGCTCTTAGGCGACTGTTAAAGGATGGATGCGATATCATCTTCACCACCGGCGGTCTTGGACCGACGCATGATGATAAGACGTTGAGAGGCGTAGCCGAGGCCCTTGGGCTGCCTCTAGAGCTGAATGATGAGGCCCTGGCGATAGTTGAGCGTCAGTATAGAAAGCTCCACGGGCTGGGCTTCGTCAAGGAGGCGGAGCTGACGGAGGCTAGGCGAAAGATGGCCATCCTCCCCAGGGGTGCGAGGCCCCTAGACAATAGAATCGGCGGTGCTCCCGCCGTCCTATTGGAGGTCGAGGGCTCTTGGATTATCTGCCTTCCAGGCGTTCCAAGGGAGTTGAAATGGATCTTCGAGAACGAGGTCATTCCCCTTCTCAGGCAGAGGGTGAGCGGAGCCTTCGCTGAGAAGATTATAAGGCTTCGGCGAGGAGATGAATCTACCATAGCCCCCATCCTAGAGGAGGTTATGAGGGAGGTTCCGGGGGTCTACATCAAGTCTATGGTTCGACCCCATGGAGAGGGAGGAATAAGGCTGTGGGTCTCAGCATGGGGCGAAACCGAGAGTAAAGTGGAGAGTCTGGTGAAGGAGGCGTCTAGGAGGCTGATGGAGAGATTGGGAGGAACCCCTGAAGAGGTGTGATGAATGGTTGAGTGCTGGCTTCCCTATGGCGAGACGGAGGTCCACGTATCCATACCCCTCAGGGATCTCCTAGGGGTGGTGGAACCCAAGATCGGGGAGGTCATCAGGGATGTTGAGACCGCCGTGAGAGAAGCGGCTGAGAGCCCCATCAACTGTGAATCCCTCAGCGATATGGCGGAGGCCTCCACCATCTCTATAGGTGTCGATGGATCTCTTCCCCAGAAGACTGCTGTCTCAGCCCTATCAGGACTTCTAGAAGTCATAGAGGAGAAGCGCGGATTAGGGGGCGTCTCCATCACCATAGGATTAGGCCTAAGAACAAGAGGCATCAATCGCCTCCTGAAACTATTCAGGGAGAGTCTGCCAAGAGGCGTAGAGATCCGGGGGCATATAGCCAAATCTGAGGTGGAGGAACTAGGTAAAACTAGGAGGGGGACCATTGTTAGGGTTTCGAAAACCCTCTTGGAGGGGGAAGTGAGAATCCTCGTCGGCGAGTTCCATCCCGACCCTCTAGCTGGTTTTAAGGGGCCTCACACCACCATATTGCCCCAGCTCTCCGGATTTGAGGCCATAGAGGCCGATAGAAGGCTCTACCATCAGGGCTCAACCGGTCTGGGAGTCGTCGAAGATAATCCCATATTGAGGGATTCATGGGAGGCTCTAAGGCTTACGGGCGTCGATGCCTCGCTACTCTTGGTCACGGATCACAGGGGCGGCGTAATAGACCTCCTATACGGTGAGGCTGAGGCCGTATGGGGTAAAGCTCTAACCGAGTATCGAGACCTCTACTCAGTCGAAGTAGAGCCTGCCGACACCTATATCCTCAGCCCTGGTGGAGGCCGCTTCGACTTCGATCTCTATCACTCCCTATGGGCTCTAAGGATCCTTAGAAAACCCAAGAAGGGGGAGAGGATCATACTCGTGGCGGAGTGTAGGGAAGGCCTCGGAGTTCAAGGTCTATCAAAGCTGGCTGGAGTAGAGAAGCTCAGTGAATTGAAGCGTCGATACATGCTTGGTGGCGATATCCTCCATCTCATGAGGAGTCTACAGAGGTCGGCTGAGATATGCCTCGTATCGATGCTTCCAAACCATCTAGTTGAGCCGCTGGGCTTAGAGGCATATAGGGCTGTAAATGACGCCTTTGAGGCGGTGGGTAGAGGCAGGGTGCTTGTTCTACCCTATGCCCTCTCCATTATTCCTAGAGGGGGGTGATGAAGACAAAAGTGAGGATGACCATAGCGATATAGAGGAGTGAAAGGATTTTCCTGGAGCGGCTTAAAGGTGAAATCTCATCAAGTGGCGCCCCATCCATGCCTCTACTCCACATCATGAAGAGGGCGAGCATGATGGCCATGAGGAAGTAACCTGAGATGAGGAGTATGAAGACCCCGATGATGGAAACCCTTCTATGTCTCTCACGGCCTAAGAGGGCTCTGCAGATGTGGCCTCCATCGAGCTGCCAGCTGGGTATGAGATTGATGAAGGTGACGATGCATCCTACCCACGCCGCGAAGGCGAGGGGGTGGAGTATGAGGACCATCCCCTTAGGCGTAGGTTTCAGAGCCTGAGCTAATAGGGAGAGGAGTAGTGGAAAGGGTATGCTCCTGACTCTTACGCCTGGAAATCTCATCGACCACTCAATGATCCTCTCGGCGGGGACGATAAAGGAGAGTTTTAAGCCTATGATGGCGACGATGAGAGAGACCAACAGTCCGATGGCTGGGCCGCTGAAGCCTATGTCGAAGAGATCATCCCTATTAGTTGGAGGCTCCTTCTGCGTGATGACTGCTCCGAAGGTTCCACCCATACCTGGTGGGGCCGGTATGAAGAAGGGCATGGAGGTCTTTACCCCCTTATAGATCGCCGCAAATTTATGCCCCAGCTCATGAAGGCCGAAAATGGCTAGGATGGAGAAGGCGAAGAGAAGAGCGTTAAGGTATGCTGGCACCCCTGGCATGAGAATCCTCGTTAGGACCGGGTTGCTGCTCCTGATGTAGCCGTCTACGAAGACCGTTGTCACCGTCGCCGCTAGAAGTAGGAGATTTACCCTGTAATCCTCTCTCTTCTCATCGATGTGTCTCCGTCCGAGGATTATGACGTAACGATCCATGTGAGATCTCAACTTCGGTATGTAGCCGAGGGGTTTGAGCTCCTGCACGAGTCTTCTGAAGGCCTCCTTTAGGAGCAGCTTCTCATCGCCGAAGCCTCTTGGTGAGACGATATAGGTGGGGAAACCCATCTCTAGATATTTATCATGAACCTCGAAGTGGGCTTCGACGGCCTCATCGACGGGCGGCTCTGCGACGTAGTAGCTCAAGCTATGCCTTATAGAGGCCTTAGCCTCTTAAACGCTTCGTAGGGTTTAAATCGATGCTGAATCACGTAGAGGCTGGGCTTGAGCTCGGATTTCAGCATCCGATGTTTCAGGGCTGAAGATCTCGATAGGGTTATGTCCATAAACCTAGAATGTCTACCGGAGAACTACTCCACCTACTTCTACATAGATCTCCATAGGAGGTTTCCCAAGACCTTCCTCGTCGCGGAGGTGGACGGTGAGATTCAGGGCTACATAATGTGCCGCATAGAGAGGGGCTTCTCAAAGCTTCACACCTTTAGGCCGATGAAGCTCTGCCACGTCGTCTCCATAGCCGTCCGCAAACCCTATAGGC
>CAZEET010000072.1:0-4707 GCA_964511325.1 uncultured Candidatus Bathyarchaeia archaeon
GTGCTCTAACACCTCGAAGCAGGACACTAGATCGATGTACCCCTCCCTGAGGCATAGATTTGAGGCATCTGATATCAGCAGCTCCTCCATGCGGCGTCTTCTCCCCTCCCTGATGGCGTATCTGGAGATGTCTATCTCTATGGCCTCGTATCCCAGACTGGACATGAGCTCCACGACATATCCATAGGCGCATCCCACATCCAACCACAGCAGTCCATCCCCTGGAAAAGATTTCAGGGGATGCCTACTCGCCCATCTAAACAATCCAGATAATATCTCTGAACAGTTTTCCTCTTACCTGTGTAACCATACTTCTCCTCGAAGTACCATTTACCATAAAGCTCCCCTCTCGATGGTGGATTCTTAGGCTTAGATGTGTGGTTCAGCTCTAACCCCATTAACTCTCCCCCTTGAAGGGGATATGCTTTATTGAAAGCCGGAGTCAGCCGGATCTGGGAAGGTATATCTATGGATGGAGGAAGATCGAGGGGTTGCCGGTGCCCTAAATGCGAATAGACCTCCACATACATACAGTCCACTCCGACGGCAGAGATGGCGTGAGAAGAGTCCTCAAGGTGGCGAGGCTTAAAGGGTTGAAAGCCATAGCAATAACGGATCATGAAACTCTCAGGGGATATTATGAAGCCCTAAGGCTTGGTGGAGGGCTCACCATAATCCCTGGATATGAGGTGAAGACGGATGCGGGGCATGTCCTCATCCTCGGCTTGAAAGAGCTGCCCAGGCTTAAGAGACCTGTTGTCTATGAGGAGCTCATCGAGTGGGTTCGTGAAAGTGGTGGCCTAAGCATCCTGGCTCATCCAGCTGTGGGTAGGCTTAGGCTGGGAAGGTGGCGGCGGTGTCCGCCAGATGCCGTCGAAGCCCTGAATGCGGCCTATCCGCTGAGGATGCTGATGCGGAGGAGTTTGAGGGTTGCCTATGAACTGGGGGTTCCACCCGTCGCCGGGAGCGACGCCCATAGAGCCCTGGACGTGGGGAATGCCTACATCCTCCTAGAGGGCGGGAATCTCGATGTCGATGAGGTTATCCAGGCCCTGAGGGAGGGACGCCATAGGATCGGAGGCGGTGTCTCTCCCCTCTCCGTCAGGCTTCGATCCGGCTTGGGATACCTCACCTCCATCATCAGGGGAACCTGCCACCCTTAGATCGCCACCCCTTGAAGGAGGAGGGAGATCACCCACCTAGCAGCGGCGACGAGAATTAGGGTCAGGGTTAGGATGGCCAGCAGGGCCATGATGCTTATCCTCCCTCCAAGCCTTCGACGTAGGGCGGCTATGATAGAGGTCGAGGCGGAAGCCAGGCCTACGAGGGCCATGTAGAGTTTGACGATGTAGGGATGGGGATCGATGACGAAGACCTTCACCGTCGTCCCCGTCAGCCCTGGGATGATGAGCTCTCCGTCTTCCACTCTCCAGTTGTAGATGGTGCGGCCATCCTTCTTCACCCTGATGATGGCCCGTTCAGGCTGCCTCAGCCGGTATCGGATCGTCGATATATCTGAGACTTCGAAGATGAGATGTTCATCTTCCCCCTCAAGTTCATAATAGATGAGCTGCCCCTCGCCTTTGGCGTAGCCCTTGAACCTGGTCCAGTTCTCGGGGATGTTCACCCTGAAGTAGAGCGTGTCGCCTTGGAGGGTAGCGTTAAGCGTGTAACTGAGGGCTCCCAGAATCCATCCGGCGGTATCAACAGCGTGAACGCCCCAGATGGGCATATTGGTCGAGGCGTTCCAGCCGTCGCAGATGCCCCCGGGATCACCGCTCTCTCTTTCGCTGATCTCCTGGGCGTCGGCAAGAAATCTCCAGAATCTGGTGGCGTTCTCCACGTCTCCCAGGGCCATGAGAGCCATCAGGGCGCAGGCTGAGTAGTAGGTGTTGGCGTAGTAGTCGGGTCTAGGCGCGGGGTCGCCTCCGGTGACGCAGCCGGGTCTGAGAGTTCTATACTCTGAGCGGTTGATGCTCCAGTATAGCATATCCCTGACGCCATAGCCGTGGGGCATCAGCCTCGCCACAGTTGTTCCGCCCATAAAGGGGTCATAGCCCCTGGATTCCAGGAAGAATTTGAAGTTGAGGGCGTGAATCTTCAGGGCCTTGATGAGATAGTTGTCGTCTCCGGTGAGTAGATAGGCAGAGTAGTAGGCCAATATCTCATCCATACCCGATTCATGGCCTGGAAGACCGTGGCGGCCATAGCCCCAGGTGTCAGAGGCCTTATTATAGTAGACGTAATACCAGGCCTTGAAATCTGGGTTCATCCAGCTATAATCATCGAGGGTTTTCAGGCCTCTGAGGAGGGCATCCTCCATCAGAGCTCTATAGGTCTCATTTCTGAAGACGAGATAGTGGTAGTATAGGCCCCATAGGATTCGGGGCGTGTAGTCGGTGCTCCACATCTCGAAGCCTGCCTCGTAGCTGTCGCTCATCTCCCACCTCTGCGTGGTCTCGTTCCAGACATAGCCCCTCCACCAGGTGTTGTTCACCAGGGGCATCAGCCAATCGGGAATCGGGCTCTGCCAGCTCTGGAGGTGCGGATCTGAGGGAGTCGTCTGGATGCCTATCCACGTCGTCCAGTAGGTGTCGGCGTAGGGGTCGTCCATGGTGTCGAGGATGAAGCCGACACGGCTGAAGAAGGAGGCCCAGTAGCCCTTCCAGAAGAGGCCTTGATACTTGAGGCCGTCGACGAAGAGAAGGGTGTGATTAAGCAGCCGGTTGAAGCGGGGATCGCTGGAGATGATGGGTCTACCATAAGCTGGATAGACAATTCGAGGTCTGAGAAGCTGATAATGTATTGAGGTCCCGGAGACATATTGGAAGGAGCTTTTGAAGACGCCTTCATAACTGAGGAGGGTTGAGTTCAGAACGTTCTCAGCCCATGGACAGCTTGGGATGAGGGGCTGAGGAGTTATTCCCCAGTCATTGTCTACGTAGATGAATCCCATAGTCTTCCTGATCGTTGCTAGGCCTCCTCCCTCGGACACGATGTCTTCACTCATCCCCGAATAGTCAGGCTCAGCGAGCATAGCGTGAGCAAGTATCTCAGCTATCCGGCAGATTTCATCATAGGAAGCGAAGGGAACTCCCTTATCGTGGGTGTGATTGTAGAAGCCCATGTAGACCGGTGGGAGATCGACGACCTGGCCGGGGGCTCCGTCGACGGGGCCGTAGGAGATGGTGACGCTGATCCATCGGCCCCCATATTCATGCATGTAGATGGCCTCTGGAAGCTCCACTAGGGCGATGACGTAGATGTAGTCCAGATCCTGATTCCAGATGACTATCCAGTTGTCGGCGAGACTTTCAGTTGAGTTGTCGTAGACCTTCTGCTCTCCATAGCCGATCTGCTGGGCTGTCCCCCCATAGTAGCCTGAGACCTTGGGGATGGTGAAGTTATACATCGCCGTCTCAGCCTCGGTGAGGTGATACCTCACCTCCACCGTGTTCGACGTCTTGAACCTGAGGCTGGCATCGATCTTCATCCAGGGGTAGCCATACCAGGCGGTCTGGAGGCTGTAGATGTAGGCTGCTGGATGACCCGTCGTCGTCAGGTTCCAAGTGGCGCTGTAGGGGGTGGCCTCCACAACCTCCTCGACGCCCGGATAGTCGCTGGGATTCCCCCACACATCGGGGGCCCCATACCCCCCGCTGCAGTAGCCATAACGGAGCCAAGGCTTACCCCAAGTCCTCCTCTGGCCGTCGACCCATATCTTCCCGAAGCGTTCCCCAGCTCCCATAACCCAGAGGGCTGGACCTCCATCGGCGTCGTAGCCCGTCACGTTTCCCCAGGCGACGGGATAGAAGCCTCCAGGGTCAGGCTTCGCCACGGCTGAGGGAAGCAGAGACCGAGAGGGGTGCAGTGAGAATATGAGGAAGAGGATGAAGGGTAGGAGCCACAGACGCCTCATCACCCTCTCTCCTTCAGATACTCGACCTCGACGATGAGGATGCTTCGGAGAATCCCCCTCTCAGGCTCATCTCGGTCAAGCCATCCCGAGACGTTCACATGCCTTACTCCTGGCGCAGGGTCGTTGACGGCCTTGAAGAGTATGCGGTCCACCTCGTGGATGAGGTCATGTCGGAGACGTTCAGGGGTATAGTTCGCATCCCTCTTCCTCTGAACCCAAACTGAGACCTGGAGATGCTCTACATACTCCCGGTGGAGGGCTCCCACGTCGATGATGGAGGCTCTTACATCGACGACGGGGCCGACGGTTACCTGCCACCCATAATTCTTGAAGATGCGCTCATCAGGCCAGGCTGCGGAGACGACGCCTGGAACCTCGACGCCGTCGTCGTCGTAGACGTGGATGTTCCCCTGGAGGAGGCCGACAATGAGCTCCTTTGGGTCTTCAACCATCTTACTCCACTCTCCTCCTTAGAATGGCGACCTTAAAGAGCACCCGGTCTCCGAGGGTTCTAGCCTGGAGGCTGACGACATCGTATCTCCGACCCATCCACTCCACCTGGTCCTCCTCATCGATGAGGCTGTCAGCCTTGAAGTAGCCCACTCGGTCATCCTTTTGGAGCTCCCCTGCCTGGAGTATGATCTCGCCTACTGCTGCGTATCGGCTGACAGCCTGTATGAGGGCTTTCTCCTCAGCCTTCAGGCTCCACTGGTAGACGGGTCGATTATACTCGTCGACACCGGTCTCGGTTCTACTGTAAATCCTCACGGTGTCGCCTCTCAGCTCTA
>CAZEET010000073.1:0-4674 GCA_964511325.1 uncultured Candidatus Bathyarchaeia archaeon
CGACGACTCGCCCATCCCTCACCTTAACTCTCATCGGGGCACCTACACACATAGCGCAGGCGGTGTGAACCCATCGCTCACTCATATCAACTGAGATAGACTTCCAAAGGCCTTAAGCGTGATGGAATGATCTCCGAGATGAAGTGTAAAAAGGATAAGGATGAAGAGAAGCTTCCTCGCTCTAGATAAGCCAGCCTAATGAGAGCATCTTTCCTCTATTGGGACATACTCTATATCGAAGCCGAAGTGTTTCGGATTGTAGATCCTTAATCCTCTCTCAGTCCTCCATAGATCCCACGCCTTCATCCCGATGACGGCTACCTCCTTCCCGAGAACCCACCATTCAGGTCTGAAGTTTGACAGCCCCAATCCAGTCTCTTTTTCGATCACTGTGAAGGGATCTGGACATGTTACATATGGTTTCTCATCTATCCAGCTGATCTGATTCTCATTTTTATACCAGATCCTTAAAGTCTTCCCCTCAAATTCCCCTGATCCTTCAATCCATATATTTCCCCATGTAAAGGCGCCTTTTCTCTCGGTGGTGAAGCCAGCTATTTTCCCCTCAAATATTTTGTATCCCTTTGTAACTCTCAGGATAGCTTCAACGGGATCATCACCACTTTCTCTTGCCTTTATGATAGCTTTACCAACCTCAATCGCAAGACTTATCGTGTTATGTGCTGTTCCCTTCTTAACTATCTCACCCCTTAAGGCGATGGCTGGTGCACAGCCGCCCCCAGAGATATTTGCTATGGCTCTGCAGATATCCTCAAATCGTTGATGGCTTAGAACCTGTATTCCTACGATTATATCTCCCCAGGAGGTGCCGATGGTATAGGGGGTGATCGGGGCGTCGATTATGTTTAGACCCGTGAGGGAGAGCTCCGGCACCGCCCTATAACCTGCACAGTCGGCGTCGATGAGGGGAACATCCCTCTTCGCTGCATTAACTAATTGATAGATGTCTAATGGCCCTATCTCAAAGGGCAGGTAGGCTACGGGCTTTCCACCTACTAGTTCCTCTAACTTTTTAAGATGCCCCTCTGTAACCCTCACATCTTCTTTCTTGCTCCAGCTATTTAATGGATATATTAAATCTATTTGCTTATACCATCCTCCTGATGGGTAGTATCTTCTCATATATCTCTCTTGATACTCTCTTTCTATACCGCCACCACAACCAATATTCATAAAGACCAAATCATCATCTTTAATTTCCTTCGGAGCTATAAGCCTTGGCTTATATCCCTGCTCCAATACAGGATCTATTAACTCATTGAATTCTTCATATGTTAGCGCTGAAGCTCCACCTCCAGTTGCTAGCGCTGCTGCACCAAGTATTAATGCCCACATATCATTCTTCTCTAATTCCTTCATCTTAACCACAGTAATTTAGTAGGCTAAAAGATTTTTAAATTTTATGAAAAATATGAGAGGACAGATAACTATTATTTAAATAATCCAATATTTTTTCTTATTTGTAAAAAACATATCTCTAGAAGATTTCATAATGCTGTTAGTATGGACTTAAATATGAAACTGAGAAAACCATAGAGAAACATTTAGATTACTTCAAAGAATTCCAGTTGATGTCATAGAAATAAATCTGTTAACTACTTATCCAGATACAATTATGAGAATGTTCACTTTTTCTGTTTCCTCCACTCCTCTATAAATATTTTAAGGAGTTCTTTTTGGAGCTTCTTTCTTTCATCTCTATTTGCCATTATTTGCCTCTCTTTTAATTTATTCCTTAATTCACCGTAAAATTTATCATCTCTTAATTCACTTATTAATTTTTGCAGATCGAGTAGTTGTTGAAAGAGATCCATGAAGCGGAGAGAGGCATAACTTCTTTCGTCGGCGAACTCTATGGCATAGTTTAATGTACGTAGTAGAGTGTCGAAAAAATTTATTCCTCAGTTCTTCCCTCAAGTTTTTCCCACCTCTGTCCATAAATATCGAGATAAACTATCTCAGATAGAGGTTTCTTATATGGGGGTGGAGGTATCCTGTCTGGGTATCCTAATGATATAATTAATATTGGATCCCATTCTTCTGGGATCTCCAGTAGCTCTCTTATCGCTTCTTTATTAAAGGAGGCTATCGCACAGCTTCCGATTCCCAGGGCATGGGCAGCCAGGAGGATGTTTTGGGAGGCGAAGCCGACATCGAGAACCCCTAGCATTCCAGCTTCTCGCCTTATATTGATCACTATCGCCGCGGCGGCCTCTCCATAGAATCCAGGGGAGCAATTTTTCACCATCCTCAAAATCTCTTTATCTTTGACGTAGATGTAACACCAGGGTTGTCTATTCCCCGCGGAGGGCGCCCACCTAGCGGCCTCCAAGATCTTAATGGCATCCTCATCGGGAATTTCTTTATCGCTAAAACTTCTAATACTTCTTCTAGTTCTTATTGCTTCCAATACTTCCATATTTATTGTGATAAAGCATAGAAATTTATAGTTTTCGAAAATAAATACTTTGATTTTTGTATTCACATACTTTGAATCTGGTGAAGAAAGTAAAGTAAGGATGTATGAGATACTAATATCCGATGGCTTCAGATATGAAGCCTAGGAAGTGGTGTTCGACGCCTCCGTAGAGGAGGTTTCGCTCCCTATTGTATATGATGCCTATAGGTCTACCCCAATTCGCCAGCTCCTTATCGATGTAGATAACCTTATGGCCGATCTCCATCAGCCTCTTATAGGTCTCCTCCGGAAAGCGGCTGTCCAGCAGTATCTCAGCGACCTCACGGGTGATCCTCGGGGCATCTATAGCTGATTGGATGTCCATGCCGAAGTCGACGACATTGATGATGACCTGGGCGATCGACGTCTGGATGGCCCTTCCACCAGGAGCTCCCACAGCCAGATATGGGTCGTCGCCCTGAAGCAGTATCGTAGGGCAGACATTCTGGATGCGGCGTTTACGTCCATCGATGGAGTTGGCATGCCCCGGCTCAGGGTTTAGGCCATACATGGCGTTGTTGAGCACTATGCCCGTCCCGGGGACGATGACACCTGAACCGAAGGCGTTGACGAGTGTCTGATTGATGACGACGGCGTTCCGCTCCTCGTCGATGACGGCGAGGGCGGTGGTGCACTCCTCATAGGGCCAGGGGTCGCCGGGCCTAACCTCCAAGGCCTTATCAAAGCTGATGCGTTTACGCTGCTCCTCCGCATAGGCCTTGGAGACCATACCCCTCTGAGGCACCTTGACGTAGCCTGGGTCGCCCATATACTTGAATCTGTCAGCATAGGCCAGGGCAATGGCCTCAGCTACGAGGTGAATATGCTCGAAGGAGCCGAAGCCATAGCTCTTGAGGTCGTAGCCCTCTATGATGTTGAGTATCTCAACCAGCGTCGTCCCGGCGTGACTCGGATCATAGAGGATGTCATAGCCTCGATAGCTGCCTAAGTCCGGCTTCATAACCATCGGCTCATACATCGCTAGATCCTCAGCCGTTATGAGGCCGTCTCCTCTCTCCATCTCGGCCACTATGGCCTCGGCGATCTCCCCTCGGTAAAAGGCGTCAGGCCCCTCCCTTGCGATAAGCCTTAGAGATCTCGCTAGGTCTTTATTGACGAATTTCTCAGGCTTGACCCTTGGATTGTAGTAGTAGGGCCTTGGAGGGAACTTCCCCTCCTTGAGGAAGAGTCTCCTCCACTCCGAGAACCTGTAGAAGGTCTCCATGGTTCTCACTATGTGGGAGACGGTCCACCAGTGGAGGACAAAACCCTCCTCAGCGATCCTGATGGCGGGCACTAGGACCTCCTCCAGCTCCATGGTCCCATAGAGCTCTAAGGCCTTCGCCAGGCCCGCAACGGTCCCGGGAACCGTGACGGCCTTATGGCCGATGACGTTGGCGTCGTCCTTCACCCGCCTCCAGCCCATCCATCCGGGTTCGATCTCGTCGAGGAGCTCATACATATCCGGAGTACAATTCTTCGAGGGCCTGCCCACGTAATCGATGATGACGTTCTCCCCATTAGCCATGTGAATGGTCATGATACCCTCGCCGCCGATGCCATTCATCGCTGGCTCAACGACGCAGTCGACGAAGGCCGCAGCCACAGCTGCATCGACGGCGTTTCCGCCCTTACGCATGATGTCGACGCCTACCTCTCCGATGAGCCTATGCTTAGAGGCTACAAGACCATGCTCAGCGATACAGGGCTCTCTCAGACCGCCGATCCATTTACGCCTCTGATAGGTATAGGACAAAACTTCACCGAGGAATATTATGCCTCAAAAAGAGATAAAACCTTCTATGATGCCGCGGCCCGGATTTGAACCAAAGACGGATGGCGATATCCCCGCATATTGCGCAGTAGTACCAGATGGCATTCTCCCCCCTCCCATCCTCGTATCCAATCCTATATCCCCTCCTCGTATCCCTCCCTCCAGATGGTGTCCCTAGCCTTGTTCAGCTGCTTCATGAAGCGGCTGTTGTAGATGCACTCTGTCTCCCCACGGCCCTCTCGAACTCCTTCCCACCCCTCTCGATGAGAGTGGCAGCTCTGATGGTCTTACCCTTCACAGCCAGCATCCGGACAACAACACTACAGAACTACTAAGTATTAATAACTTTCACTCGAAGGAGGGTTGGGGATGTTCAGGGTCAGCGTAGACATAGGGGGTACATTCACGGATCTCGTTGCGA
>CAZEET010000074.1:0-4617 GCA_964511325.1 uncultured Candidatus Bathyarchaeia archaeon
TGGCTCAGGCCTATGGAGACCTAGGCCCTGGAACCATGGCCGCCATGGCCATCATAGCGGCGTTGAGGATGAGGGATAAGACCGGTGTGGGGCAGATGATCGATGTCGCTCAGCTTGACTGTATGGTGGCCTACAACACCGCCATAACAGGCTACCTGCTCTCCGGTCTGAAGCCCTGGGAGATGAGGGAGAAGTATCCCTCACCAGGCGCGGGAGGATTGATGAGGACTAGGGATGGAGGGTGGATAAGGGTGGCAGCCTACTCACCTAGAACCCTGGATAGGTTGAGGGAGGCCCTCGGCGTAGACGAGGTCTCAAGGGAGCTTGTGGAGAAAAGGGTGGCTGAGATGACCAGGGATGAGGCCGTGGAATTCTTCGCCTCCATAGGCGTCCCAGTCGCACCGGTCTACCACGTCGACGAGGTGGTGAGAGATAGACATCTATGGGAAAGAGGGATGTTCATAGAGGTGGAACACCAAAAGGCGGGGAAGGTGAGAACCACGAACTTCCCAATAAAATTCTCAAAGTATTCCCCACCCCATCCGTCGGCTGCGCCACTTCTAGGCCAGAATAATCGAGAGATCCTCGTAGGTTTACTCGGCTACACGGAGGAGCAGCTGGAGGAGCTAAGGAGGAAGGGGGTTATAGGCGGAGAGGCCTAATCTCATCTCGTCGACTTGAAAGAGAAGTATGAGGACGAACTCTCTATAGGCCTCCCCTCGCCCTCATTAAGGCTCTCCGCTCAGGCCATTCCTCAGACCCCTTGGAAGTAGAAAGTCGACCTCATCGACGTAGCTGTCGTCTCTACGACGAGATTAAGCTGCTTTAACCCAGTTTCAAGAACTCGCCTATCAGATAGCCTACCCGCGCCTCCTTGATCTCCAACTCTATGAATTCACCCAGCTTAGCCTGAGCCCTGAGGACTATCGGCCTATAGGTGTAGTTCCTCGCCACGAGGGTTCCACGCTGCCCATACTCGTCGATGAGGGCTTCACCCCTCCACCCGATCCATTTAGAGCCAGATTCAAGGGAGAGCCGCCTCCAGAGCTCTGTCATTATACGGCTTCGCCTCTTGGTCTCACGTCCATGGAGCTGCCCCTCCATCTCGGCAGCCTCGGTGCCCGGCCTGGGCCAGAATCTTGAGATGTTGAGAACATCGGGCTTCACCTCCTCCAGCAGCCTAAGGGTCTCCTGGAAGTCTTCCTCGGTTTCACCTGGGAAACCGCAGATGACGTCTGTGGAGAGCGTCAATTCGGGGTGGGCCTCCCTGAATCTGGAGACGATATATTTGAACTCCTCAACGGTGTATCGACGCCTCATACGCTTTAGAACCTCATCGCTGCCCGATTGGACGGGGAGATGTAGAAATTTGAAGACCTTCGGCGACCTATACGCCTCGATGAGTTCGTCGAGTATCTCCAACGCCTGATTCGGCGTCATCATCCCAACCCTGATGTAGAAGCGTCCATCAAGACCCGACAGCATCTCCAATAGATCTGGAAGCCTCAGCCCCCTCCATCGATAGGCGGCGGTATCCTCAGCCGTAACCCAGATCTCCCTACAGCCCTCCCTCAGCGCCCTCCTGACATCCTCGACGATCTCCTCTGCGGGATAAGACCTCAGCCACCCCCTAGCCCGCTTCACTATACAATAGCTACACTCGCCGAGGCAGCCTGAGGCTATGGGGGCGATGTGGATAACGGGGTTCCTCCTCACCCTTGGGAGGCAGGTCTTCCTCATCTCCCCTCCGACGAGCACCCGCCGCTCGCCCCTAAGGGCCGCCTCCACCACCTCCACGACGCTGAGGAGATCATCAGGCCCAAGGAGAGAGGCCTCAGGGGCCTCAGACTCGATGAGAAACCTCTCAGCCTCAGGCATACATCCAGCGATGATCAGGGGCTTACCCAGAGTCCTCAGCTCCCTGATCCGCCTCACCATCTTCCTCTCCGTCGGCGTCTTAACGATGCAGGTGAAGATCATAAGGATCTCGGCGGACTCTGGGGATTCGACGATGACATGCCCAGCCTCCTTTAAGAGGCCTAGGGCGATCTCATAGTCCGCCATGTTCATGCTGCAGCCGTAGACCTCTCCGTATATCCTCGCCAAGCCGTATATGGTGTGGTGAGGCTCTAAGATAAAGGCCTCTCATCGAGGAGATTTTTATGGCCTCGGAGATGGGGTGATCTCCCCTTTGGATGTATCAATTAACTTAGAGGCTTTAGGAGGCCCCCTATTACCTCCATAATAGACTATTATACGACCATCCTCGAATCCCAGGCGATGCCTCGCCCTACGCTCTCAACAGGATACAAGCAATAATCCATAATATAGTTTAGAAAATTGATTCAGGAATGTAAAATTCGTTGGAGACTCGTTTCCCAGAGGTTATCTATCTCTAAGTCTTATTCAATCGCGATATTATTGAACCTCATAGAAACATCCGGAATTTATGCGACATCTATGGAGGTTCAAAGAGGTGTTAATGGAGAGAGCTCTTAAGTTTAGAAGGGGGAGGGGAGAGGGCCTTAAGAGGCCCGGTGAATGCCGGATCGCCATCGTGGGAGTAGGTGGATGTGGAAACAACACCATAAATAGATTGATGAGACTCGGCGTTGAGGGAGCCGAGTGTATAGCCGTCAACACCGATATGCAGCACCTAGAGATGGTTAGGGCTCATAGGAAGATCCTCATAGGGGAGCGGATCACCCGCGGCTTCGGCGCTGGGAATATGCCCGACATCGGTAGGGAGGCGATGCTTGAGAGCGCCGATGAGATGGAGGAGCTTCTATCGGGGATGGACATCGTCTTCGTCACCGCCGGCATGGGCGGGGGAACGGGGACCGGGGCTGCTCCGATAGTCGCTGAGATCGCTAGGAGATGTGGAGCCATAGTCATCGGCGTTGTCACCATGCCCTTCAAACATGAGAGGGGCCGCTTCGAGTATGCCCTCATGGGCCTCAACGAGATGAGGAGGGAGGCTCACACGACCGTGATCATAGACAACAATAAGTTGATGGAGGTGGTTCCAGAGCTGCCGCTTGACTCGGCCTTCGCCGTCGCCGATAGGATTCTGGCTAACATGGTTAAGGGCATCGTGGAGACCATAGCGGTTCCAAGCCTCATAAACCTCGACTTCGCCGACTTCAAGACGATCATGTCCAAGGGAGACGTCGCCATCGTGGGCGTCGGCCAGGGCGAGGGCGAACGGCGAGCTGAGGAGGCGGCTCAGAACGCCCTAAACCACGTGCTACTCGACGTCGACTATAAGGGGGCGAGCGGCGCCCTCATCCACGTCAGCGGCGGCACGGATATGAGCCTAAGCGAGGCGGTTCGAGCCGCGGAATACGTCACGGAGATGATGGATGAGGGGGCGATGGTCATTTGGGGAGCGAGGGTTAACCCGGCGCTCAACAACCTCCTCAGGGTGACCCTCATACTCACCGGGGTGAGGTCCCCCCACATCCTCGCCGGATATCTCTTCCTAGAGCCTAACCTCTATAACCTAGAGCCCTACGCCGGCCCCGAGAAGCCGTTGAACCTGGATCTCAACCTATATCAGATGGAGCCTGGGGATTGGTGATCAGCGGAGGAGGAGTCTCAGCCTCTCGAGGGGTTTGAGGCCCCTCCCAACGGCCTCGGTTCTCCCATCCCTGATAGCCTTTAGCACGGCGTCTAGGCTCCTCCCCTCAGCCTCTATGAGGGTGTATGCTAGGCCTATGACCCAGGGGGCGTGGGCGTCGCTTCCACCCGTCTCCGGTAAGCCAAGTCTCCTCGCCAGCCTCCTATTCCTCCTCAGGGTCCATCTGTAGAGCAGCTGCGTCGAGTTGGCCACCTCAACGGCGTCGAGGTGGACGCCGTCCAGCTCATCGGCGTCGACCCGGCTCTTAAGGGGGGCGTAGGGATGGGCGATGATGGAGACGCCTCCCTGCGCAGCGATTAGATCAACAGTCTCAGATATTGGTAGCCCCTTTGGTATAGGCTCCTCTACGCCTAGAGCCAGGATATGCCCTCCCCGAGCTGAGACCTCTACGCCGGGTATGATTATGCAGTCATCTACCTCTGGTATCTCACTCAGTCCCTCAACAGTATCATGATCAGTGACGGCAAATCCATCTAAACCTCTCCGCCTACACCAATCTAACGCCTCCCCAAGGGTGATCACGGAGTCGCCACTATGGATAGTGTGGACGTGGAGATCTATGCGGAGCCTCATCCCCCAGCCTCTCTAACTCTCCTCGCAATCCGCTCCGAGAGCTCCTCCACCTTCTCCTCCGGAATCTTCTCGAAGAGCGGCTTGGGCACGCCCAGCTTGAGGCCGACCTCTAGGGGAGCCAAAGCCTCCTCCAGCGGGACATTCTCCCGTTCACCGTAGCCGAGCTGCCTCCAGAGCTCCAAAGCCTTGAAGGGCATGATGGGCTCCATCAAAACCGCTATCGCCTTAGCAAGCCATAGGGCGTTATGGATGATCAGCTTAGCCGCCTCGGGATCGGTCTTAATACGCCTCCACGGCTCCCCCTCCTGTAGATATCGGTTTCCATAGGAGGCGACGGTTAAAACGGCGTCCACCACCCTCTTAAACTCGTATTCGTCGAGTCCATGTCTAATCTCCGTTATGGC